>NZ_DEZM01000132.1:0-20128 GCF_002364825.1 Acinetobacter sp. UBA3132
GGGCTATAGTTTGCCAGTTCAATCCGTTCACCGAGCATGCCTGCATTATGCAGAATTCCGTCCAGACGACCAAACTGTTTGCTCAGTGTTTCGAACAGGAGCTCGTAATCACGCTCAGAAGCACTGGAAAGCTGTAAAGGCAGAATTGCCGGGCGTGGTGCACCCAAACCTTCAATTTCATCGTAGATAACTTCAAGCTTGTTCAGGGTGCGACCATGCAGCACTACCGTCGCGCCATGCAGGGCATAGCTGATCGCTGCTGCACGTCCAATGCCATCGCCGGCACCTGTGATCAGGATAATACGATCCTTTAACAGGTCTGAGCGAGGTTGATATTCTGAATACTTCATGAACGACCTCCTTATTTCTTGCTTATTGTTGTGAAGTTTAATGTTCTGACCGGAACCTGAGTTTTAGCCGAGTACTGGCTTTAAAACCAGATCCTGAATTCGTTGATGTAATTCTTCTACACTATGCACGATACAATCGGCCTGCCAGGCGTTTAAATTATCTTTATGTTCTAAAGGCAGATAACCATAGGCTGCCAGAATAGTATACATATTGGCTGCACGTCCGGCATCGATATCACGTGGATGATCGCCGACATAGATACAGTCTTTAGCCGCCAGGTCAATCTGTTTTGCTGCCAGATACATTGGCTCCGGATCCGGTTTGGTACGGCCCACATCTTCCGGGCAGACCAGTACCGAACAGCGCTCTGAGAGATTCAATGCCGCAAGCAGCGATTCACTTAACCAGCGTGGTTTATTGGTGACAATACCCCAAGGAATACTGCGTGCCTCCAAAGCTTCCAGCAGTGGATACATGCCGTCAAACAGGTCAGTATCTACTGCAATATCAGCACCATATAGGTCTAAGAAACGCTGACGATGCGCCAGCAGGAGTGGATCTTCCAGCTCGAGTTCCGGATAGACCAGCTTGACCATGGCACGAGCACCTTCTGAAACCTGAGTGCGGATCAACTCTGGTGCTACTACTTCACGGCCTTCTTCGCGGCACATATCCTGAATAATGCGGACAAAGTCGGCAGCAGTGTCAATTAAGGTACCATCGAGGTCAAAGAGAACTGCTTTCATTCAGCAGCTCCATTCGCCTGTTCTTTTGCCGTATAGACCATATAGTTAACATCTACATTTGGCGCTAACCAGTAACGTTTGGTCAGCGGGTTATAGTGCAGACCCGTCATATCTTTTAATTTCAGACCAGCGTTGCGGATGTCATGCGCCAGTTCAGATGGCTTGATAAATTTGCTGTAGTCATGCGTACCACGTGCCAGCATACGCAGCACATATTCTGCACCAATAATGGCAAACAGATAGGACTTCGGATTACGGTTAATGGTCGAGAAGAACACATGCCCGCCTGGTTTTACCAGCTTATGGCAAGCCTGAATGATCGATGCCGGATCTGGAACATGCTCCAGCATTTCCATGCAGGTCACCACATCGTATTGTCCCGCCTGTTCCTCGGCGAGTTGCTCAACAGGAACCTGACGGTATTGAATATTGCTGACACCTTCCTGTTCCGCATGTAGACGTGCCACATTCAGGGGTGCTTCACCCATATCGATACCAAGCACATCAGCACCACGGCGTGCCATGCTTTCGGCCAGAATGCCACCACCACAGCCTACATCCAGAACTTTTTTGCCGCTCAAGCCGCCAGCATGTTCGTCAATCCAGTTCAGACGTAGTGGATTAATCATGTGTAAAGGGCGGAACTCGGAATGCTGATCCCACCATATGGCTGCGAAAGCTTCAAATTTGGCAATTTCTTGTGGATCAACATTCAATTGCGACATCGGTGTCACCTCAATCAAGTCGTTATATTTTAAAAAAGTTCAATGTTGATTAGTGTAGCGCTTCCTGCAAAAAAAGCGATAAAAGCCTTAAAAAAGTTCACAGAATAAAAACGAAAGCCGCATATTTGATTTATAGTATCTGCATAAGCTAATCATAAAGATTTTGAGGATCATAATTCCAATGAAAAAATTTATTTTAGGCACTGTTGCTGCATCTGTTTTAGCATTTTCTGGCAGTGCGATGGCCAACTTTGTAGCAGGCCAAGACTATCAAGTGCTGGCTAAGCCAGTCAAAGTTGAAAAGCCGGGAAAAATCGAAGTACGTGAATTCTTCTGGTATGGCTGTGGTCACTGCTACACACTTGAACCGCATATGCAGACCTGGTTGAAACAACTGCCTAAAGATATCCGTTTTGTCCGTACTCCAGCTGCGATGAACCCACTATGGGAACAGGCAGCACGTGCCTATTATGTGTCTGAAGCCTTGGGTGTTCGTCAAAAAGCGCACTTGCAGTTGTTCCATGATATCCATGCGAAGCAAAAATCAATTTTAGAACAAGCACAACTCGCCAAGTTCTATACCCGTTATGGTATTTCAGAAGCGAAATTTAACAGTACGTATAAATCATTCCCGATTTCTTCAAAAATCGCCCAGGCGAAAAATCTGGCCGCATCTTATCAGTTGACGGGTGTGCCAGCCGTGACCGTGAATGGTAAGTATGTCGTTCAGGGTGATGATGCCAAAGTAATTCAGGTGGTAAATTTCTTGGTAGAAAAAGAGCGTAAGGCAAAATAATTTCTGCCTGATCTTAAAAAACCTGCACCTTGCTGCAGGTTTTTTATTGTTGAAAATATCTATTCTAGCTGCCTGAAGGCTGTTTATGCATGAATGCCTTGAAATAGCAGTTTCATCTGAATAACCGTCTGAGCTTTAAATTCTGCCGCGCGACTTTGTTGAAGATTGACATCTGACAGACCCTGAATACTCAGCCAACCCATCGCCCAATTCAGGGATAAATCCACAAGCATCTGGATCAGCAGCTTCAAGTGTTGAGGCGATTTGATTCCCTGAGCGGAATAAAGATTTCCCAGCTCATCGACCAGATCAGCAACTAAAAATTGCAGTTCTCGCTCAATACTGGTCCGCAAAAAGTCTGATCCGCCCCAACGTTCTGTACTAAAAAATAGCCATGGCTCAGGATGTTCTTCAACAGCCTGAAGGAAAAGACCAATTGAGGTTTCAGTATCTGAATGTACTTGATACCAGTAAGCTTCTACCAGCCGATTTAAGACACCTTTTAAATTAATGGCGACTTGATCGAGCAGTTCCATACCCAATTGCTGCATGTCCTTAAAATGCCGGTAGAACGCTGTCGGCACCATTCCAACTTCACGGGACAGTTCACGCAGGCTGATATTGCTAAATGCACGACCACGGCTACTCAGTACCAGTGCGGCATCTAGTATTGCCTGATGACTTTGCTGTTTGCGTTCTGCACGTAAAGACATAAAAATCTTCTCGATATTTCCCTTTAAGTTTAACAAAAAATCAGCAATCACACAGCGCCATTCAGATGGCCTGATTTTGTATTTTGATCGAACAAGACTGAATTGATTTTGTAAATCATGCCAAGGGCCGGGCAATCTTGGCAGAGGCTTCTGTTATACTGAGCCGCAATTATTTTTCAGTCAAAGCAGGACTTATTTATGCGTATCGACCAGCGAGCATTAGATCAATTACGTGACATCAAAATTACCCGCAATTACACACGTTATGCGGAAGGTTCAGTATTGGTTGAATTTGGTCATACTAAAGTGCTTTGTACTGCCAGCATTGACAACTCGGTTCCCCGTTTCCTGAAAGGTCAGGGCCAAGGCTGGGTAACCGCAGAATATGGCATGCTGCCACGTTCAACACATACCCGTAGCGACCGTGAAGCGGCACGTGGCAAACAGAGTGGCCGTACTCAGGAAATCCAGCGTCTGATCGGCCGTAGCCTGCGCGCTATGGTGGACCTGAAAAAACTCGGTGAAAATACGATTACTATCGACTGTGATGTGATCCAGGCAGATGGCGGGACACGTACAGCCTCTATTACCGGTGCTGCGGTAGCATTGATTGATGCGATGAATGTGTTGCTTGAGAAGAAAAAAATCAAGCAAGATCCACTTAAAGGTCTGGTTGCTGCAATTTCTGTGGGTATCTTCAAAGATGAAGTATTACTGGATCTTTGCTATGAAGAAGATTCTAACTGCCAGACTGACCTGAATGTCGTGATGACTCAAGCTGGTGAATTTATTGAAATTCAAGGCACTGCAGAAGACAAGCCATTTACCCGTAGCCAATGCAATGACATGCTGGAAATGGCTGAGAAGGGCATCCAAGAGCTGATCAAGAAACAGCAAGAAGCTTTAGGCTGGTAATTTATCTTCTAGTGAAAAACGCATCTTCGGATGCGTTTTTTTATGGGTATTCTTAGGCTTCAACATTGCCTCACAAAAATTGAACAGGACCTATCTACTGTATCGCTATGTTTCGAGAGATGATTTTCAATCTACTTAACTATAGAGGGTCAACGTATGAAAATATTATTCATGGCACTTTCAGTCTGTACCGTTCTTGGTCTGACTGCCTGTGATAATAATTCCCGTGATGCAGATCGGGATGGTGCTTCTGCACCAGCAGGACAAAATACCAATTAGTCATCATACCCCAGTGTCACTTCATTCATCTTTATTATTTTTTGTGCAAAAACTGCGCAAAAAAATCTAAAAATAAAAAAAGGGTGCTTCGCACCCTTCTTCTAACGCGTATTCAGCAAGATCTAAGCATTAAAACGCATGGATAAATCAATTGCTTTCACATCCTTGGTCAGAACGCCCATCGAAATATAATCTACACCTGTACTAGCCACTTCACGTAAATTCTCAATCGTAATATTGCCCGAAGCTTCCAGTTTGCAACGACCTGCTACATGCTTCACCGCATCAATCATTTGCTGCTGGCTAAAATTATCCAGCATCACGATATCTGCCTTGGCTTCAAGTGCCTGATTTAACTCATCCCAGGTTTCTACTTCGACTTCTACCGGTTTACCTGGTGCTATCTGATGTGCCTTGGCAATGGCCTGTTCAATCCCACCGGCTGCCATAATGTGATTTTCTTTAATTAAAAAGGCATCGAACAGCCCCAGACGATGATTCTGACCACCTCCAATCGCTACGGCATATTTCTGTGCAATACGCAGGCCGGGAATGGTTTTACGGGTGTCTAATAGTTTGGTATTTAAACCTTCTAATTGTTTGACATAGCTTGCTGTTTTGGTCGCGACTGCAGACAGGGTTTGGACAAAATTCAATGCCGGACGTTCTACCGTGAGCAGGCTACGCGCAGAACCTGCCAGTTTCAGGAAGGTTTCATTGGCCCCGACACGATCACCGTCATTCTTCAGCCAGATCACTTCAATTTTTGGATCGTAGGCTTGAATCAAAGCATTCACCCAAGGTTGCCCAGCCAGCACCATATTCTCACGACTGATAATGGTGGCAGTCGCCTGTTCATCTTCAGGTGTTAGCATGGCAGTGATGTCACCATCACCAATGTCTTCAGCCAGCGCCTGTTGAATATTCATCTGAATCGACTGTTCTAGCAAAGCTTGAGATATGCTCATGAGTATTTCCGTATCTTTTGTAAGCCGTGAAAATTGCGCGTTATATTAGCACTGTTACATAAAAATGAGCGATTTTTCGTACAGTCATCACAGCTGAATTGAGATTTGGATACGAAAGTTTTAGCATTAAGCCAGCTGCATTGCGCAGCAGTCATTTTGATTGGGGATAGGAAAGTTTTTATGCAACAAGCACCTGCGTTTCATGTGAAGGATGGACAACTCATCGGTGCACGCCAGATTCCCTCACCCAATTTTAACCAGCGTCCGGAAAATACCGAGATTCAACTGATCGTGGTGCATAACATCAGCCTGCCGCCCTCGCAATTTGGCGGTGGTTATATTGAGCAGTTTTTCCAAAATCAGCTGGATTGGTCAGTACATCCTTATTTTCAGACCATTCAGGGCATGCAAGTCTCTACCCATCTGTTAATTCTGCGTAGCGGGGAAGTACTGCAGTTTGTCAATTTTAATGAGCGGGCCTGGCATGCGGGTCGTTCGACCTATCTCGCTAAGAAAGAATGCAATGATTATTCTATCGGGATTGAGCTTGAAGGCAGCGATGACCTTCCCTTCGAGCAGGCACAGTACGATGCACTGGTACAGGTGACGGCCTGTCTGCAAGCCCATTATCCAAAAATCCAGCAACATATTGCCGGACATTCTGATATTGCCCCGGGACGTAAAACTGATCCAGGCCTACATTTCAACTGGGTCGCATTCCGTGAACAATTGCATCATTATAAAAATACATCAATACCTGAATAGGAATGTGATAAAGCAATGAACTTCTGCCAGAAGTTTCATTACAATAGGCAAAATTTAAACATTAGGTGAGCAGTATGGCGCTGTGGCGTTCGACCGTCATTGTCAGTGCGATGACCATGTTGTCACGGGTACTGGGTCTGGTCCGGGATATTGTACTGCTCAATGTCTTTGGTGCAGGCAAGGACTTCGATACCTTCGTGGTCGCATTCCGTATTCCCAATTTCTTCCGGCGTCTGTTTGCGGAAGGGGCTTTTTCACAGGCTTTTATTCCGGTACTGACCGAATATAAAACCACACGGACGCATGCCGAGGTACAGATCCTGATTAGTAGGGTATTTGGCTGTCTGTCTACCGTCATGAGCCTGCTGACCTTCGTGGCCATGGTGGCTGCACCCGCCATTATTTATGTCTATGCACCTGGCTTCCATGCAGATCCAGAGAAGTTCGCACTGGCATCGGACATGTTCCGCCTGACCATTCCTTATCTGCTGTTCATGTCACTGACGGCTTTTGCCAGCAGTATCCTGAACAGCTACGGTTCATTCACTACACCCGCTTTTGCACCTGTGCTTTTGAATGTGGCAATGATTGCCGGCGCCTTGTGGCTTACCCCGTATATGGCCGAACCGATCATGGCATTGGGTTGGGCAGTATTGATTGCGGGTGCTTTGCAACTGGCGATTCAGATTCCGGAACTGTGGCGCAAGAAACTGCTGATTCCACCCAAAATCGACTTCAAGCATGAAGGCGTAGACCGCATCATGAAACTGATGCTGCCAGCCCTGTTTGGTGTTTCAGTGACGCAGATCAACCTGTTGCTGAATACTATCTGGGCATCCTTTATGCAGGATGGTTCGGTATCCTGGCTTTACAGCGCTGAACGTATGACGGAGTTGCCATTGGGCTTGATTGGCGTGGCAATTGGTACCGTGATTCTGCCATCTTTGTCGGCACGTCATGCCGAACAGGATCAGGTAAAATTCCGTAGCATGATTGACTGGGCGGCGAAAGTGATTGTGATGGTCGGCCTACCGGCCAGTATTGCACTGTTCATGCTTTCTACGCCGATCATTCAGGCGCTGTTCCAGCGTGGCCAGTTTGATCTGGAAGATACCCAGATGACAGCAATGGCGCTCCAGTGTATGAGTGCTGGCGTGATTTCATTCATGTTGATTAAAGTTTTTGCACCAGGTTTCTATGCCCAGCAAGATACCAGAACACCGGTACGTGTCGGTTTAATTGCAGTAGCGGCTAACGCGATTCTGAACGTCATTTTTATTGGCTTCTTCAAGCTGATTGACTGGCATGCAGAACACATGGCATTGGCTTTAGCTTCTTCAGGTTCAGCTTTGGTCAATGCCGGAATGCTATATTTCTATCTGCACAAGCGTGATATTTTCCGTTTTGGTGGCCACTGGAAAAAGCTCATGTTGCAGTTTGGTTTTGCCAACTTTGCAATGATCGCAGCGTTGGCATATGCATTGACCTGGTATAATGGTGAGGTATCGCAATGGATCCGTGTGGCTGAAGTCATCGGGCTGTGCATTGTCGGAGTCACAGTTTATTTGCTCGCATTGGTATTGACCGGTTTCCGACCACGACATCTGAAACCATAAAATTCATGCAAAAAAATAAGAGCCATGAGGCTCTTATTTTTTACTTCTTATTCCATCGGTAGATGGTCTTGAATCAGGACAAGATCCGTTACTCTAGACCTTACCGCGGGACAAGAAACCAACAATTGCAAGAATAACCGCAATTACCAACAGAATAATCGCGAAATCCTTAGACAGACCGGCTACTCCACCAAAACCCAGTAAACTGGCAATCAATGCAATAACAGCGAATATAATAGCCCAACGAAACATCTTTGAATCTCCATGTGTTTTTATTCTCAAAATTAGTATAGGGACAATAAGCTCTTCAAACTGTTAACCTTTTGTTGATAATCTGTCTAATAGTTAGTAATCGTGTGAGTATAGTTATCAGATGCTTACAGTACGTTTATTTTGTGCAGGGCTGCTATAATAGATTGCTCCTGTCTCATCTCTGCCTGCTGTTATGACTGATACTTTGCGTCCTGAATTCTGGAAACACTATACCCTGAACGAGCTGAAGCCTCAGGAGTGGGAAGCATTGTGTGATGGTTGCGGGCTCTGCTGTCTCATTAAATTTGAAGATGAAGATACTCAGGAAGTCACCTATACACGCGTTGCCTGTAAACTGCTTGACTGTCAGACCGCGCGCTGTTCAGATTATCCCAACCGTTTACAATTCGTGCCTGATTGTATTCAGCTCACGCCTGAAAAATTGGCGGCTATTCACTGGTTACCAGCCAGTTGTGCCTATCGCCGGGTGGCTGAAGGAAAACACTTGCTGTCTTGGCATTACCTGATCAGCGGTTCACGTGAAAGTGTCATTAAAGCGCGCAAGTCAGCCGCAGGCCGCTGTCTGAGTGAGCTCGAAGTCGATGAAGACGAAATGGAAGATCATATTGTGCGCTGGGTGCGCTAGAAATTTCGTTCTAACACACAGTGCTATGCAGTAATTGCTGTGCTGCACTACCCGCCATTGGCCGATAGAAATAAAAACCTTGTCCGATCTGGCAGTCACAATTGATCAGGGTAGAAAGTTGCTCAGTATTTTCAATACCTTCTACCAGCACATCAAGCTCAATACTGGACCCGATCTGGGTAATGGCTTTGACAATTGCTAGTGCCGAGGGATCAGTATTCAGGCGTTCCACAAAGTTACGGTCAATTTTGATACAGTCCACCGGATATTCCTGTAAACGGGTCAGGGAAGAATGGCCGGTACCGAAATCATCTAAAGAAATATGAATGCCCGCCTGTTTTAACAAGTTCAGTGCACGAATGACATAATTAGCTCCCCGTTCTGACAGACTTTGTTCGGTAATTTCCAGTTCAACCTTGTCTGCCGAAATATCAAAGCGAGACAGCCGTTCTAATAACTTTTCAGCATAATCGTCACGTAGGAATTCGACAGGCGCTGCGTTGATCGAGATTGGCAGAACTTCTAAGCCTTGTTCCTGCCATTGGGTCATATCTTCAAAGACTTTCAGCTGCATGGTTTCGCTGATTCTTGAGGCCAGTTCATAGTCCTGAAAAGCACAGAAAATACGGGATGGCAGCTGAACCTGGTGGTGCTGATCTTTCCAGCGCAGCAATGCTTCAAAACCAATCACCGCACCATCGGACAGGCGTACCTTGGGTTGATAGTAAGGAATAATCTGGTTTGAATTTATAATTTTACGTGCCAAAATTAGTTGACGGGTCATCTTGTCCAGCGATTCAAACATTTCCTGACTGAACATGCGGATGCCACCGCGACCACTGTTTTTCAGATCATTGAGTGCGATATCGGCACACTTTAATAAGTTGGAACTGTTGATGGCATCACGGGGATAAATGGCGCCACCAACACTGATGCCACTATTAATACTTCTACCGGCATAACTGATCGGTATTTCCATCTGCTGACAGACCTTTTTAGCCACCTCTAACAGCTGTGATTCATGCTCAAGATTTTGGACCAAGACAGCAAATTCATCACCCCCTAAACGGGAGACGATGGCTTCAGGTCCAAGATTGTTCTTGAAGCGTTCCCCCAGGACATGTAAAAGATGGTCACCGGCAATATGCCCTAAGGTGTCATTGATATGCTTGAAATAGTCTAGGTCAATCAGGAGCAGCCCGGCTTGGCTCTGTTGTTGCCGTGCTCTGAACAGGACGCGTTTAAACTGTTTGTAGAAGGTACCGCGATTATATAGTCCAGTCAGCTCATCAATTTCTGTGACTGCTTTCAGCCGGGTTTCCACCTGTTTTTGCTGGCTGACATTACGTGAAACACACAGAATCTGTCGAGTCACATTGTGTTCATCCACGATTGGAGTGAGTAAATTATCCCAATACTCTGGTGCTTGACCCTGTAGCTGGCTAGTGCCGGAAAAACGGGCATTCATACCTTGGGCAGCACGCTTTAGCGCACGCCTGCCAGATGGACAGACCTCGGCAGGCAGCAGATTCAGCCAGGACATACCAAAATGCTGTTCGGTTTCGGACAGTCCCAAAGCCTGTCGGCCAGAACGGTTTACATGACTCAATTTACCATCAGGCGTCATGATTTTTATGCAGTCTAAGCTTGCATCCAGCATATTTTGCTGGGTAGCAATGATCTGAGAGAGTTGCTGCTGGATTTCAAAATAATCATGCACATCGGTCAGGGTGATAGCCCAGCGCAGCAGGCTACCCGTTTCATAATGAAACTTCATGTTCAGCAGACACATACGATAACCGTGATCCAGTTTCTGGATCCGGCATTGCAGTTCTGCATTCTGACGTTTATTCAGTGCAGTATGCCATTCGCTAATAAAATTAGATAAATCATCAGGATGAATAAACCGTTGCCAGTATTCCCGACCGTACTCATTCAGGTCAATCCCGAGATAGTCCTGCATGGCCGTATTAAAATATTCAATCTCATCCCGAGTCTGCAACCACATTGGTTGAGGAAGGGCATCAGCAAAATCCTGGATACATGTCAGCTCTGGGCCAGTGGTCGACCTGAAAGTATCTGACGGTAATGAATCCGGTGATTCAAACCGGGCAAAAGTGTCCAAATTCTGCTTATCAAATTCCATGTATTCACCGATACAGAGGTTTTATTTGATCTAACCCCGGACCCACTTATCTATTATTAGAATAAAAGAACATTCATTCAGCGCTAGCTGATCTAAAAAGAATATGATCAAATTTGTATGAAGATGCAAGGTCTAATTCACTTGAAATGATAAAAAAATATTGTCATACGTCGGTACAGAGACAGAAGCTAGACAAACTTCATATTCGGAATTAAAAACAGCTAATGCTAGAATGCAAACAGATTAAAAGTGAGCCCATTATAAAATGTCAGACAGCCATATCCCTCTTCCTGAACGTTTGAGGCCACGTGACCTCAGGGAAATTATTGGGCAGGATCACCTGCTCGGTGAAAATGCACCTTTACGTCAGATGATTGATCAGGGGCATTTACCGTCTATCATTTTCTGGGGTCCACCCGGTGTAGGCAAAACCACAATTGCACTTTTACTGGCACAGGCAGTGGACCGGCCCTTTGTCAGCCTGTCCGCATTAAATACCGGGGTGAAAGAACTCCGTGAAGTTATTGCCGACGGTGGTGATCTGCTGACCCCCGTGGTGTTTATTGACGAGATTCACCGTTTTAATAAGTCTCAGCAGGATGCTTTGTTAAATGCGGTTGAAAAGGGCAAAATTACCCTGATTGGTGCCACCACCGAAAACCCATCTTTTGAAGTCAACAGTGCCTTGTTGTCACGCTGTCAGGTTTATAGTCTAAACGCTTTAAGTGCCGAGGCAATTGAGACTTTATTGACTCAGGCGATTCAGTCTGATCGTTTCTTACAAGAACGTCATATCCAGATTGAAGAATTCGATGCCCTGATCCAGTTTGCAGCAGGAGATGCACGTAAAGCACTTAATTTGCTAGATCTGGTTGCCAGCACCTTTGAACCGGATATGGAAAATATCATCACCAACACGGTGGTGGTAAAGGTAGCGCAGCAAAATATTGCCCGCTATGATAAGTCTGGTGAGCAGCACTATGATCTGGTCTCAGCCTTTATCAAATCGATTCGTGGCAGTGATCCGGACGCAGCACTATACTGGATGGCACGGATGTTAAAGGGTGGTGAAGATCCAGTCTTTATTGCACGCCGTATGCTGATTGCCGCCTCTGAAGATATTGGTAACTCCAATCCAAATGCATTGTTACTGGCGGGAGAATGCTTCCGTTCTGTTCAGGCCGTTGGAATGCCGGAATGCCGGATTATTTTAGGACAATGTGCAGTTTATCTGGCCACCAGTGCCAAGAGCAATAGCACCTATCTGGCCATCAATAAAGCCATGGAATTGGCAGATAAAACTTCTCATCTGCCAGTACCATTACATTTACGTAATGCACCGACCAAGCTGATGAAAGAGCAGGGCTATGGTGTAGATTATCTGTATCCACATAATTATCCAGAACATTTTGTACTACAGGATTATATGCCACCGGAACTGAAAGGAACCAGGCTATATGAGTCAGCACGAAATAAACGTGAGGTTGAAGGAGAACGCTTACAGCAACGCCGCTGGCAACAACAGCAACAGCAGCAATAAAAATTTCTACGGATATCTACGGTTTATCCTTTTAGGTGTCTATTTTTATTGGTTTTCCTGCCAAAAGCTGTACGATCAACTCAGGCTGAACTCAGTCGCAAGTCCATTACTTTTTTAGAAACTTAAAAAGGTGTGCAAAAAAAAGCCCAGTTCAGGGAGAACCGGGCTGAAAATAGGATGTCCTTGGGGGAGATACATCCTAGAGGGTAGAAAAAATTCTGATCGGCAAGTCTGGCGAAAATAACTTCTAATGCCATGACCTCGCCTGCTATAGAAATGATTTTAAGAGCTTTGATCAGAGATGTAAAACTGATTATTTTTATTAATAGAATTCATTTTTTCGATGATTGTAGAAGGCAATAAAAAACCGAGCTAGGCAGCCCGGTTTTCGATTTGATTCTGCTGAGCAGATTGCAGCAATTCATCCATTTTATGGCGAATTCGACCTTCAATTTTGCGTACATTCTTGGCATTCAGAGATTTACTCATGGCACGTAGCGGGATAAACAGTTTATCTCCCATACCATCAACCAGGACAAACTCCGGTTTACCACTGCGCTTTTCACTGTACATGATGCCGGCAATATTCACTTCCCCATAAACAATATGCAGATCGCAGCAGGCATCAAAAAATTCATTCAGTGCTTTGGCATGTGTGTCATTAAACTCGCCAGTACGGCAGAGTTCGTGCAGGGTAATGCCGTTGCCATTTGGACTGATAATTTTCTCGACAACCAGCCCTAAGCCCTGATCTGTTTCCACAAAGCCATAGGGTGTTTCAATCGGGAAACTAAAAATGTTGTGCTTATAATGATTTTTACACAGCTGTAGGTATTGCAATACTTCACGGCGAAATTGCTTATATACACCTTGAGCATGCCCACGTTTAAAACGGCCGAGATGTGCCCATTCACCGTTATCATTGATGCGGTTTGGGTTCATCACTTTAATGGCTTTACTTTCATCAGTCGGATGCTGATAAACCAGTTTATAACCGCCTTTACCTAGAAGGGTAAGATCATTAAGTTGATACATCATGAAGACCTGAATAAAATAAATGGGAGAATTTTTAACCGTAATGTAACATAAAATACACGAAAAAGCCCGCCCAATACCCTTGGTGAAAGGAGTACACGATGGTAACCGCTTGAGAAATAAATCAAATAACTGAGTGGTTCAGCTCAAAAAAATTGTAAATTAAGCTTCGAGCAGCTTCTGCATCTGCGCTTTAATTTTAGCCTCAACTTTACGCACATTTTTAGCATTAATACGCTTGCTCATGGCACGTAATGGAATAAGCAGTTTTTCACCCATACCATCGACCAGAACAAATTCAGGTTTATTATGCCGCTGTTCGGTATACATGATGCCGGCAATATTCACTTCACCATAGACAATATGCAGGTCACAACACTGATCAAAGAAGAGATCCAAAGCCTGAGCATGCTTCTCGGTAAATTGTTTTTCACGACAAAGCTCATGCAGGGTAATTCCTCTGCCATTTGGGCTGATAATTTTTTCAACGACTAGCCCCAAACCTTTATCGGTCTGAACAAAGCCATACGGAGTTTCAACAGGAAACTCAAACTGGTTATATTGATAGTTGTTCTTGCATAATTGCAGGTATTGCAATAACTCACGGCGGAACTGTTTATACGCCCCTTGAGACAATTGGCGCTTGATCTTGCCATGACCTTTCCAGCCCCCATCAATATCTACACGATCCGGATTCATGATCTTGATAATCTTATCGTCTTGCTCGGGGTGCTGAAAAACAATTTTTGAGCATCCTTGGCCCAGACGGGTAAGTTCATCAATTTTATACATCATGTAATGTTCCTGATAAGTCGAGGGATCTCATCCTAGGCCGATGGCGAAATGGACAGATGGGTTAATGCTACCTAAAAATAAGAAAAATTTCATGTGCTGACATGGAAATGATATTTAAACCGATGATTTGCAAAAGCATAAAAACAAAAAACCGAGCCATTCAGCCCGGTTTTTTGAATCTATCGATAACAGATCAGATATTGTCTAAATCAATACCTAAACGTGCAGCAACTTCTTCATACGCTTCAACCACACCGCCCAGGCCTTGGCGGAAACGGTCTTTGTCCAGTTTTTTCTTGGTATCTTTGTCCCATAGACGGCAACCGTCTGGAGAGAATTCATCACCCAGTACGATACGGTCGTGGAACACACCGAATTCAAGTTTGAAGTCAACCAGAAGCATATTGCCGGCTTCGAATAATGCTTTAAGCACTTCGTTCACTTGGTAAGTCAGTTCTTTCATTTTTGCCAGTTGTTCAGCAGTTGCCCAACCCAGAGCAATCGCTTGAGATTCGTTCACCATTGGATCGCCAAGGGCGTCATCTTTAAAGAACAATTCGAATGTAGGAGGTGTTAACTCTTTACCTTCTTCAACACCAAGACGACGGCATAAAGAACCCGCAGCATAGTTACGTACAACACACTCTACTGGAATCATTTTGAGTTTTTTTACCAATACTTCGTTTGGCGTTAATAGCTTCTCAAAATGAGTTTCAATACCAGCAGCAGCCAGCTTTTCCATGATGAAGGCGTTAAAACGGTTATTCACCTTACCTTTACGATCCAGTTGTTCGATCTTTTCGCCATTGAATGCTGACGCATCGTCACGAAAAACTAAAATCAGGTGGTCTTCACTGTCTGTGGTATAGACAGATTTCGCTTTACCAGTATAGAGCAAGGTTTGTTTTAACATGAGGGAACCTTCTACAAAAAAAATGCCTAGAAAATGTCTAGGCTGGCCAATTTTGGTAAATCTGGTTTAACAGTTCTGCTGCTTTTTCGCGATCGGCAAAACTGTTATCAGGATTAAACACAGCCAGGGTGTTACTCGAACCTGCAGGAGAGAGCCTTAAAACATAGGTCTGCTGATCGACCTTAATCGTTACCTGGTAACGATCTTTGCTTTGACCAACGATGGAATGGTTAAGGCTGCTGAGCGTGGCAAGAGTGTATTGCCATATTGTAGCAGCATTTCCATCAATTTTGAGCAACGGATTTTGATTTCCATCCATCACCAGTTGCGGCTTTCCTGTTATATCTGTAACAGTTTCATCAGCTTGAGTTGAACGAACTGGCTCAGCAGAAGGGCGTGGCAGGGCAAAACGGTTGCCACGTTCATTTTCCAGTTTTGGTGCATGTTCAATCGCAAGCGGATCTACTGTCGGAGCAGGATACAATGGCGTTGCAGGACGAACCATAGCACCTTCAGGGTATTGCAGAGGCTCTAGCGTAGTGGTGTCCTTGTAATCCAAAGTGCCATTTTTAAAGGCCATTGAACTACAACCCGCTAAACTGAATGCTGAAAGGGCAAGGATAAGTCCTAAACGTAATTGCATAGTATTGTGCTCTTATTTAATGACGCCCGCTGCAGCAAGTGCTTCATGAAGCGGAGCGCGATATTGTTCTGCAAGTGGTGTTAACGGCAGGCGAATACCTGTACCGATGAGGCCCATGTCATGGAGTGCCCATTTCACAGGAATTGGATTCGATTCGCAAAATAAAATATTGTGTAAATTTGCAACCTGAGCGTTAAGTGCTTCAGCGTGAGCATCAGCACCGCGAATAGCAGCGGCACACACTTCGCTCATGGCTTTTGGTGCAATATTGGCAGTTACAGAAATGTTACCTTTCGCACCATGTGCCATCAGCTGATATGCCGTTGCATCATCACCAGAATAGACGGTCATGTCTTTGCCTTGTAAGCCAGCAATCAGTGCAGCACCGCGTTCAACATCACCTGTCGCATCTTTAATCCCGACAATTTGCGGGATATCTGCCAGACGAATCACTGTTTCGTTTGACATGTCCACACCGGTACGACCTGGTACGTTGTACAGGATTTGCGGCAGATCTACTGCTTCAGCAATCGCTTTATAGTGCTGATACAGGCCTTCTTGAGTTGGCTTGTTATAATACGGAGTGACTAGAAGTGCAGCATCTGCGCCCAGGTCTTTGGCTTCCTGGGTCAGCTCAATGGCTTCACGTGTTGAGTTTGCGCCTGTGCCGGCAATGATTGGAATGCGTTTGTTCGCGACACGAATGATTTCTTTGATCACTTGCGTGTGTTCACTCATGCTGAGTGTAGACGCTTCACCTGTTGTACCAACCGCGACAATACTGTTGGTGCCCTCTGCAATGTGCCACTCAACCAGCTTCTCGAGACCCTTCCAATCTACGCTGCCATCTTCAAACATAGGGGTGACGATTGCGACAATGGAACCCTGAATGGTCTGTGCTTGCTGAGTCATTTTAAAAAACTATCCTATTTGTCCATCCGAAGAGAATGAGAAAACATATTTGGGATGGGTTTGTATTTTGATTTGTAGCAAATTCAATGCATTTGCGCCGAATTGAATATTGCGTATGCAAATTATGACTGATCAGCAGCATAAGAACAATATGCTTTGCTGAAAGCCACTCAATTCTTTATACAAAGCTCTGTAACAACAAGCAAGCAATAAAAAGAATGAAGCTTCTTGTAAAACGATAAAAAGAGAAGAGTATTTTCACATGGTCTGGATAATTGGACACTTAAATAGAATTGTCATATAAATGACTGTTTAAGTAAGTTATTACATTGAAAATTCAAATAGTTAAGCGATTTGTTAAGATTTATAAATGATTATCCAATAGCTAAAACATATCACTAATACAAGGATAGACATGGTTAAAAATGCATTGAAATCCCTGTAATAATTCTTTTTAGGTATTAATGAAACTTCAGATATTTATTGAATGTTGGATTTTTTTAGCTGATCTGTAAGCCTTAAATCCTTAAACAGGAATTTTCTGGCAATGACAATAATTGTTTTTGCGACTTTCTAAGGATTGTATCTCAAACAACAGCACCGACTCCTGTATCTGTATATCCCACTAAAACATTCAACTTATTGGTAGTTAAATCCGACTTCGGTCTCATAGATGATGACGGCTCTATTTGAACGCTGATTGAACAAGGATAATCCAATGGAAAAATCAGATAATAAGCATGCTATCGTCACGGTCGCGATCTGTTTTCTGATTGCAGTGATTGAAGGCTTAGATATTCAGGCTGCAGGTATTGCAGCAGCGGGTATTCGTGAGCATTTTGGTCTCGATAGCTCACAATTGGGTGTATTTTTCAGTGCAGGGATTCTGGGTCTATTGCCTGGTGCACTGGTCGGTGGTCGTATTGCGGACCGTATTGGCCGTAAGACTGTTTTGATCTGGTCTACAGCGGTGTTCGCTGTATTCACACTTTGTACAGTATGGGTCAATAGCTTTAACTCATTATTGGCTGTACGTTTCTTGGCAGGTGCGGGTCTCGGGGCGGCAATGCCAATCTTGATTACGCTTGCATCTGAAGCTGTAACACCTGCAAATCGTGGTCGTGCAGTCGGCTTGATGTACTGTGGTATGCCAGTCGGTGCAGCAATTCTGTCATTGATTGCAGCGACTGAATTTGGTGCAAACTGGAAAAACATTTTCTACCTCGGGGGATTATTACCAATCATCGTGATTCCGGTGATGATGTTCTTATTGCCTGAGTCTAAAGAGTACTTAAAAGCGAAAGATCTAGCAGAAAATGCACCTGCTGATGCTGCGCCTAAAGGTGCGTTTAAAGATCTGTTTAACTCACAAAACCTGCTACGTACCATGTTCATCTGGGTAAGTTACTTCTTCACATTGATGGTGGTATACATCATGCTGAGCTGGTTGCCATCTCTATTCCAAGAACTTGGCTTCACACGTAAAGAAGGTGCTACTGCTCAGTTCTACTTCATGCTAAGTGCGACTGTAGGTACAGTGATTTTAGGTGTGTTAACTGACCGCTGGAAGAAAGCATACGTCATTCTATTAATGTACGGCGGTATCTTGGCTGGTCTATTGGCGCTAAACGCTGCAGGTTCATTAACACAGATGTACATGGCATCAGCACTAGTGGGTGCATTCGTTATTGGCTGTCAAGGTGTATTGTATGCCTTCGGTGGTATCGTTTACCCAACAGAAGTTCGTGGTACGGGTGTTGGTGTGGCATCAGCAGTAGGCCGTATTGGTGCAATGCTTGGGCCAGCAATTGCAGGTAGTCTGTTAACTGCAGGCTTCGGTGCGGCGGGTGTAATCTCAGCAGCGATCCCATGTATTATTATCTCAGCAGTATTCATGTTGTTCTTGGTTCGTAAAATGAACAGTGCGGCATAAGCGAAACTGAATAAAAAAACCCGCAGGATGCGGGTTTTTTTATGCCTTAAAGGATGATTCAAACGACATAAATGAACCTCTTAAAACCTATGTCGCTATTCGACTTTAGCCATATTTGTCATGATTGCACTGAAAAATAATTACAAATAGGAAAGAGTGCTTGGCTCAAAAACTACGTATTGCGCATTTGCTATAACAACATCAAAACTATACGCTATGGATCATTCAGGGCGAAATTCAGCTTGAGTTACCTCATCTCCTTGAAACTCAAACACACTCTCTTTCTCGACGGGCATGGCTTAACTTTGAAGATCAAGCGTGTATGGATGATGTAAATCTACACATCATTGTCTTTAAGCTGATGATGCAATGCCGGAATATTTTGATTGGCTATATACGACGTTATACACGGGCTTATTTTTACTTTCATGTGGCATCGCTAGGTAAAGCCAAAATCTACCTATGTTTTGTACGCGATTTGGCCCAAGAATTGCCCGAATATGATTTTTGTCAGAATGCGCAGTCATTCTATTTTTGTCACTGGGACTAAAAAACAGCATGGTTTTTAGGCTATGCTTGGGCATCATCAAGATTTCAAGGAATGAGAGCGTATGCAGCAGAATGCCGCGTTGATTGTTGTGGATGTTCAGAAGGGATTTACCCCGGGAGGTAATCTGGCAGTCGCAGGTGCGGATCAGATTATTCCGAATATCAATCAACTAGGACAATACTTTAGTAATATTGTACTGACCCAGGACTGGCATCCAGAAAATCACATTTCCTTTGCAGCTCATCATCCTGACAAAGCTGCCTATGACACGATCCAGCTAGAGTATGGCCCTCAGGTGCTCTGGCCAAGCCACTGTGTGCAGGGCACTGCGGATGCTGAACTGCATCCAGAATTGGATCTGCCACAAGCGCAGCTGATTATTCGCAAAGGCTTTCATCAAAATATCGACAGTTACTCTGCTTTTATGGAAGCAGACCGGAAAACTAGTACCGGTCTGGCAGGTTATCTGCGAGAACGTGGCATCGATACGGTATTTATTGTTGGAATTGCCACCGATTTCTGTGTGGCGTGGACGGCGATGGATGCCTGCAAACTGGGCTTTAAGTCCTATGTAATTGCGGATGCTACTAAAGGCATTGACCTGAATGGTTCACTGCAACATGCTTGGCAGGACATGCTGGCTCAGGGGGTAAAAAGGATTTATCTGAAAGATATAATCGATGTGGCTTAAGCGCTGGCTTTTTATTTTTGAGCTGATCTGCTTTCAGACGAGTTGATATATTTATATATTTTGAGGTATCAAACGATGCCTCGATTTTCTTTTAAATGCCCCCGGATTTCCCACATGTTAGCACTCCTTCAATTTAGCCAGTTTGTCCAAAAGACCTTTGCTTTGTGGGTGGTTCTGCTTTCTGCTTTTGCCTTGATG
>NZ_DEZM01000155.1:0-3349 GCF_002364825.1 Acinetobacter sp. UBA3132
TGACTTGTGAGCCTGCGGAAGTTTTGCCAATGGCGCAGAGGTATTTTTTGTTTTGACAAACAAAGCCCTTGTAAAAGGGCTTTTTCTAACCTCGTACTAAGAATTTCGTATCATTTCTATTATCCTTAAAGAACCAGTAATCTCTAATATATGAAAAAAAAGTAACCTCACTAAAAGCGATTAATCCATAGCAAATTATTAAAGAAAGATTTTTATGCCAACCATCAACACACAAATGAAGAATAGTAAATGAAATAAGAACCCCGCTAGCAATACGCAATAAATTAATACATGTATTGAATAGCTCGTATGACAGTTTTTTTAAAAACTCCTTGTTTCTATAATTAAAAAAATAATAAAAAAACCATAAGATTATTGCGATAACAAAAAGGATTGAGTAATGTAAAAGATTAGGAGTTTGAAAGTTTCCATTGTAACCAGCTATTAACTCCTCAATACCTTTGGCTTCAAGAAGTAAATATGTTATTGCCATTAAAACTAGAGAGCTTAGTAACATAATCGAAAGTTCTAATTTTAATAGTTCACGTATTTTTCTAGCAATCATTTAATATCTCCTTTTTTTCTCTATTATCAGTATATTGGATAGCGTATTTAAGAGCTATACGACATAAAATGACGTTATAAACTCCAAACTTTCCGCTATCAACTTCAAACCCTTTTTTAATTAGTCATCTCATCTGCAAAGGCTTAAAATTATTTCACTTTTAATCTAACAGCAGATGAGACATGGCAATCAGTTGGATCTTCTTTACCTTAATGGCTGCATTCATGCAGGCATGGCGTAATGCATTTCAAAAACAACTGAGTTCAACTGTCGACGTTTGGGGCGTAACGCTTGCGCGTTTCTTGTTTGGTTTTCCACTTGCATTTATCTATATCCAACTGCTGTACCATTTTTACCCAGTCATAGAAGTAGTTCATTTTACTGCAAAGTATTGGATATATATTTTCATTGCAGGAGTGAGCCAAATTCTTGCCACTGTACTGATGGTGCAACTGTTTAAACAAAAAAATTATGCTATTGGTGTTGGTTTAGCCAAAAGTGAAGCCATCTTAGCCGCGATTATTGGCGTGGCTTTTCTATCAGATCATTTATCGTTCTTAGCCTGGATTGGCGTACTCATTGGGGGGTATGCAGTATTTTTACTAAGTAAAGGCAACCAACTGAGTGGACTTTCTGTTAAAACGTTGATGATCGGGGTGGGTAGTGGACTTTGTTTTGCCATTACGTCACTTTTAGTTCGAGAAGCCAGTCTAGAACTAACTAATTTGCCTGTATTACACCGTGCATCTTGGGTGTTGATTTCAGTCATTGGCTTCCAATGCATCAGTATGCTCATTTACCTAAGCCTATTTAGCCGTAAAACACTCGTCGCTATGCGCGAACGTATGGGACTGACTATGAAAGTAGGCTTTTGTAGTTTCACAGCATCCCTTGGTTGGTTTACTGCCATGAGCATGATGAGTGTACCGGTGGTGAAAACCTTAGGTCAGATCGAGATTTTATTTAGTATGCTGATCTCGGCGTATTTCTTTAAAGATAAACTGGCCAAGGCTGAACATTGGGGACTGGTGCTGGTGGTGATTGCGGCAATTTTAGTGATTTGGGCTTAATTCTTATTTAATTTGATCCAGAAAAAAGCCACTGACGAACAGTGGCTTTTCTACTATTGCGATGCGCTTTTTAAGCTGCAATAAATTCTTGCACTGCCTGATTAAAAGCTTCAGGTTGTTCAATATTTGAAATATGCGAAGCATTGATTTCAAATAGTTGGCTGTTGGCAATACGATCTACCATATACTGACCATCAGCCACAGTCGTTACAGGGTCTTGCTGACCTGCAACCACTAAAACTGGCACAGTAATGTCTTTCAGTTGTTCGCGTACATCCGCTTTAGCCAAAGCTTCGCAACAGCTCGCATAACCTTCGGCGCTGCCAGCTGCCAAGTCGTTTTGAAGATTATTGACCACTGTCGCGTTGCTTTGGATAAAGGGTTCAGTAAACCAGCGTGATGCTGCTGTCGAAGCAATCGGCTGTAAACCTTGTTCGCGTACCAATGCGGCACGGTCATTCCAAGCCTGTTCTTGACCAATTTTTGCTGCAGTATTACATACCACCACCTGATTAAAACGTTCAGGGCGATGAATCGCTAACCATTGACCTGTTAAACCACCCATAGAAATACCACAGAATGTAGCTTTTTCAACATTCAAATGATCGAGTAGATTTACAACATCTTGACCCAATTGATCAATGCTATATGGGCCTTGCGGCGCCGATGATGCACCGTGACCACGTGTGTCGTAGCAAATGACAAAAAAATCCTGCTGGAAAAAATCAATCTGTGCTTGCCACATTTTGAAGTTTGTACCAAGCGAGTTTGAAAAAATTAGTGCAGGTTTTGCAGCATCTCCAAAAGTTTGGTAGTTGATTTGCGCATCATTTGATGTAAATGTTGGCATTTTTTTAAAATCCTTAATCTTATAAATCCATCTTAAATCCCCCGTTATGATAGGGGGGACTTTTAATGAGGATTAAACACGTTCAATGATCAAAGCAATACCTTGACCAACACCAATACACATTGAACATAAACCGTATTTACCGCCAGTTTGTTCAAGTTGGCTCAGTGCTGTTGTTACCAAACGCGCACCAGATGCACCTAATGGGTGACCCAAAGCAATTGCACCACCATTAGGATTAACTTTCTCTGAGCCATCTTCAATACCTAGGACACGGGTACATGCCAGTGCTTGGGCAGCAAAAGCTTCATTCAGCTCGATGACATCCATTTGCTCTAGCGTTAAGCCGGTTTGCGCAAGCAGCTTTTTGATGGCAGGCGCAGGACCAAAGCCCATGATGCGCGGTTCAACACCGACAACGGTTGAGCCAATGATTTTGGCACGCGGTTTTAAGCCGTATTGTGCAATGGCGTCATCGGATGCAATCAACAGTGCTGCTGCACCATCGTTAATGCCTGATGCATTACCTGCTGTGACTGTACCGTCTGCTTTTACCACAGGTTTCAGTTTCGCCAACGCTTCTGCAGTGGTAGACGCACGTGGATGTTCATCTTTATCCACGACCACCGGATCGCCTTTACGTTGTGGAATCACCACCGGAATGATTTCGTTTTTATAGAAACCTTTGGCGTGCGCTGCTGCGGTACGTTGCTGGCTGGTCAGGGCGAATTTGTCCTGATCTGCACGGTTGATGTTGAACTGTTCCGCCAGATTTTCAGCCGTTTGCGGCATGGTTTCCACGCCGTACATTTCTTTTAGTTTCGGATTGATAAAACGCCAGCCCATGGTGGTGTCTTCAATCTT
>NZ_DEZM01000155.1:3477-4785 GCF_002364825.1 Acinetobacter sp. UBA3132
CATGGTGGTGTCTTCAATCTTCTGGCTACGGCCATACGCTGTTTCTGACTTGCCCATCACGAATGGGGCACGCGACATGCTTTCTACACCGCCGGCAATAATCAGATTAGCTTCACCGGCTTTAATCGCCCGTGCTGCCATTGCGATTGCATCCATCGATGAACCACACAGGCGGTTTACGGTCGTTGCCGGCACCTGATAAGGCAAACCTGCAAGCAGGGATGACATACGACCGACGTTACGGTTATCTTCACCGGCCTGATTGGCACAGCCATAGATCACGTCATCGACCTGTTCCCAGTTCACCGATGGATTACGTTCAATCAAAGCTTTGATTGGTACAGCACCTAAGTCATCTGCACGGACAGGTGCGAGGCCACCGGCATAACGGCCGAATGGGGTACGGATGGCATCGATAATATATGCGTTTTTCATGGAGTATTCCCTTCTTTATAAAGTTCCCTCTCCTTTGAAGGAGAGGGTTAGGGAGAGGATGTCTGGAAATTCCCCTCATCCTAACCTTCTCCCAGAGGGAGAAGGAACGTTCAATCTCTATTCAATGTGTCGTTTAAAAATAGCGATGTCTGTCTATTTATACTCATCGAGTCGCATCAATCAGCATTGCACCTGTCATGGACTGCAATTCCTCAAATGATAAACCTTCAACTTTCTCGATCACTTTCATACCTTCAGACGTCACATCAATCACGCAAAGGTCGGTATAAATACGGTCTACGCATTTCAAGCCAGTCGCAGGGTAGTCAAGCTTTGCAACGATCTTTGGTTCGCCTTTTTTGGTCACATGGTCAGTGGTGATAAAGACTTTCTTCGCACCAACAGCCAAGTCCATCGCACCGCCCACAGCAGGAATTGCATCCGGTGCACCGGTATGCCAATTCGCCAAGTCACCATTTTCAGCGACCTGAAACGCGCCCAGTACGGCGATGTCTAAGTGACCGCCACGCATCATTGCGAATGAATCACCATGATGGAAGAATGAACCACCTTCAAGTAAGGTGACGAATTCTTTACCGGCATTGATCAGCTCAGGATCGCGGTCTTCTTCAGCAGGAGGAGGACCGAATGCTAACAGGCCATTTTCAGAATGCAGGAAGACGTCTTTATCGCTTGGCAGGTAGCTGGAAATCTTGGTCGGTAAACCAATACCGAGGTTTACATAGGCACCATCAGGAATGTCTTGTGCCACACGTTCAGCGATCTGGTCACGGGTCAGTTTGCTATAGCTCATTATTTATCTCCGATGCCAATTATTGTGCAGGTTTAACTTGAACAACGTGTTGAACAAAA
>NZ_DEZM01000226.1:0-2202 GCF_002364825.1 Acinetobacter sp. UBA3132
CGCTCTTCCGATCTATAACTCATGATCGAGAAGATGGATTTTATTTTTTCGGGTTAAGCAATATCCATTTTGGAGCATAAATCCATTTTTATGATATTTACGATAAATTAATTCATTATTAATCTTATAAGCCACATTATTAAAATGTAATTCCAAGTCTACTAAATTTTCATCGGCAAAATTCAATTGACATGCAACAGGATCCTCTGACGGAATAGTATCAATAACTTGTGCAAATGAATTTAAAAAAAGGCTTGTTGTTTTTTGATTAGAATTAAGTGCTAGATTAATATTCTCAAGCCAGTCAATAAATTTTTGATAGCTAAATGGCGGATGCTTTTGGTCGCAAATTCGTCCTGATGCTACACCTAAATAATAAGAACATTTAACTTTATCATCTTGTCCAACCCCTGAAACTACTGCGGTTGTTACAGCATAAGATGAATTAGATTGTGCTTGGTTAATTTTCTCTAAATTAACCCCTTTAAGTAGCACACCATCTGCTTTTAAAGGACTATACTGTAATGCTTTCGTATTTGCCTGTTTAGTTACTACTTTATCATTACTCGATACTACTGAAAATAGCATATCGACATCAACAGCACGTCCAATTTTTAGATCATCTCTACTATTAAACTTTCGCCCCCTACTATCGTATATAGCTACAATATCATTTAGTTCTTTAACTATCATTATTTCTAAAGATGGTTCAAAGAATAAGCTATTTTTTAAAAATTTAGAATTATTAAAACAAACAGCAGTAATAACACCAAGGTCTTCATTTATCTTACTTAAAGCTCCCTCTCTCATTAATTCCCAATTTAATTTATCTAAACAGTCATAAATACTAAATCCATCTAACTTATAATAGAAACATACAGAAGCTAAAGGTATTTCCAAAGAATCTAAAGGATTAAATTTTTGAAAATTAAATTTTTTCCGATAACCTGATTCAAAGTAACTATGCTCAGGAAAAGCATCTAAATAGCTATCAATGAGACTTGAGGTATTTAAAGTGTGCAAGAATCTTTTAGCAGAATTTGGATTTGAAATATAATCATCAAACTCTTGATAATTATCCCATAAACTTTTATTACTATTATCATTTAACTCAATAACAGTAGGTTTATAATTTTCATAAATACGAACAACTCTACCGATAGTTTGTACAAGTTCCTTACCACTACCAACAGGATAAGTCAGAATCAGAATTTTAGCTTCTGGTAAATCAATTCCTTCATCTAGCTTCTTTTGATGAATTAAGACTTCATAGTCTAGTTCATCCAGTTTGGAGGGAACATCACTAAGTCTATGTTCTAGGTTTTTCTTTGCAAATTGCTGATGTATTGCTATTGTTTTGAAACTTTTACTAAAGATTTCAAAATATTTCTCAATATCGCTAAATTCTTTGCATTTAATAATGCATTTAGATTTTGGTTGATTCTGTCTAATTAGCTCAATTTTTTCAAAGAGTTTATCTTCAGTTGTTTGTTCAAAATTAGGAGGAACTATCACCTTATCTTGATTTGCTTCTTTATATGTATAAATATAACTATGATCTACATCTATATCAAAGCTGAATAAATCGTTCCGATAAGGAGTTGCAGTAATAATTACTTTTTTTGCTTTCAACTCTCTAACTGTAGCTCCCCATTTTTGAGATGGTTCTGCATGACCTTCATCAATTAAAATCAAATTAAATTGAAGCCTTAAAGAAGCAAGTTCATTCTCGTTTAAACTAATCAATTTTTGAAAAGTAGTACAATAGATTCCTTTACATGAAGTATCCTCGATGTCATTAAAAACTTTTTTCAATACAAAATTTTTGAAATTCGTTTTTGCAGGTAGTATTTTTTCAAAAAATTTACCTTTTAGTTGTTTATAAAGTTGATCACATACAGCCCGTCTATGTGTAATTATTAAAATTTTTTCTAATTGAGTATTGTGGCTAACGGTACAGATAACACCACTTTTTCCAGCTCCTGTTGGTAAACTAATTAAACAAGACCCTTGAGATTGACTACTTATGTATTCATCTATAGCTAATATGCTCTTTTTTTGACATTCTCTTAAATTTTCTACAAGTGTCTTCTCTAAATTTTTTATCATTAATAGCTCTTAACTTTTCACAATTAACAGTGTTGTTATTGTGTAACTATAATATTTAATGAGTGAATAATAAACAAAAAAGACCGCCTAAGC
>NZ_DEZM01000226.1:2369-2591 GCF_002364825.1 Acinetobacter sp. UBA3132
CTAAGCGGTCTTTTTATCTCTAATTCATCAAGCCACCGGTGCCAACGTAAACAACACCTGTCCCGTTTTTACCGTTTGTCCTTTTTCAATAGTAATCGCATCCACACGCATACGCTCAGGCGCAATAATTGGAATCTCAATCTTCATCGCTTCAATCACAGCTAAGGTCGCACCTTCTTCCACAATATCGCCTGACTGACATTCAATTTTCCAAATTGAACC
>NZ_DEZM01000226.1:2740-24929 GCF_002364825.1 Acinetobacter sp. UBA3132
CATCATCCACAGCATCTAGACTTTCAGAGACATATTCCGCAAGACCTGCTTCATGCCAGCGACGGCGCTCTGCATCAAAGTTGGCTTGTTGCACCGCTTTAAATGCAGAAATCGATTCCTGATGTTCCGTTAAGAAGTCGTTGTATTCTTTAAGGTTGAGTACACCATCTTCAATACGCAGTTTTAAACGACCTGCTTTAAAGTCCTCACGCATGTGCATGAGTTCAGTTTCAGACACTTCATAAAACTTAATTTGGTCAAAAAAGCGCAGTAACCACGGCATACCTTGTTCAAAATCTGGGTTTTTACGGTAACGTGACCACATTTGCGAGGTACGACCCACAAACTGATAACCGCCCGGGCCTTCCATACCGTAAACACACATATACGCACCACCAATACCCACGGCATTTTCAGGCGTCCATGTACGTGCAGGGTTGTATTTTGTAGTCACTAAACGATGGCGTGGATCAAGCGGTGTTGCCACAGGTGCACCTAAATACACATCACCCAAACCCATGACCAAATAATTGGTGCTATACACAATGTCTTTCACAGCTTGTTTAGAGTCTAAACCATTAATACGGCGAATAAACTCCACGTTATCAGGACACCACGGTGCATCATGTCTTACCGTTTGCATATAGCGTTCGGTTGCGAGTTGCGTTTGCGAATCTTCCCAAGCCAGGGGTAAATACACGGTACGCGATGGCACTTGCATTTCAGTGACATCCGGCAGTTGCTCTTCCGCCACTTGAAGCATACGCAATAAATCAATCTGATCAAGCTTGGTCGAATCAAAATGAATTTGCAGTGAACGAATGCCCGGTGTCAGATCAATAATGCCTTGAATATTTTGATCTTTGACCCATTGCATCAGTGCATGAATACGGAAACGTAGGTTTAAATCTAAAACCAGTTCGCCATATTCCACTAACATATAGTTGTTTCCGGCAGGACGATAGACCACATCAGGCGTACCATTTTCAGCTTTTAAAGTATCTAAGATGGGTGTTTCTAAAGTATTTTTCTCTGCATAAAAGGCTTCATCAAAGTTTACCAATGCCGTGTTTTCAGCATTCAGCATGGCATGATATTTTTCATTTAAAATGCTGGCTTGATGATAGCTGACAGGCACAAATTTAACTTTATCGCCTGCTTTCAACTGACCCACTTTCCACAGTTCTGAGCTGACAATCACCGCCGGACAAACAAATCCGCCTAAACTTGGACCATCTGGCCCCAAAATAATTGGCATATCGCCTGTAAAGTCGATGGCACCAATGGCATAAGCATTGTCATGAATATTCGATGGATGTAAACCTGCTTCACCGCCATCGGTACGCGCCCATTCAGGTTTTTCACCAATTAAACGCACACCTGTACGGCTTGAGTTAAAGTGAATTTCAAACTCTTGCGCAAAGAACGAATCAATATCACGTTTGGTAAAGAAGTCAGGTGCGCCATGTGGACCATACATCACCGCAATTTCCCATGTATTTGAGAATGCAGGGATTTGTTCAGGTGCTAATGCTCTAGTTTCAGTCGATGTAAATGCCGTAATTGGAAGCATATCGCCAATGAGTAAATTACGCCCGGCATGACCGCCAAACTGACCTAGGGTAAAGGTTGCTTGTGAGCCTAAATATTCAGGCACATTCAGACCACCTTTAATCCCGATATAGGTACGGCAACCTGTAGAGATCTTGCCACATTTCAGCACCTGTCCTTTACGCACATTCACGGTTTGCCACATCGGTACATCAACGCCATCCAACGTTGATGGCATATCCCCACCTGCCAACACAATTTGGCTATCGCAGTGGAATTTTAGGCTAGGACCTTGTAGCGTACATTCTAGACCTGCGGTATTCGGTGCATTGCCCAACAATTGGTTTGCGACATTCAAAGACAGCGGATCAATCGCACCTGATGGCGGAACACCAACATCCCAGTAACCTAAACGTCCTGTCACATCTTGCACGGCGGTTTGAATGCCCGCTTGTAGCACTTCAATTTTTTGAGTTTTCCACTCAAAGGTATTTAAAAAACGTGTGGTTTGCGTACCGGCTTTAAAGACATTGCAGTCGATAATGTTTTGCAGATATTCAAGGTTGGTTTCAATGCCCGCCACTTGGGTTTTAGCGAGCGTAACTGTCATGGCTTGAATTGCAGAATCACGATCATCCGCAGTCACAATAATTTTGGCAATCATCGGGTCATAGAAAGATGAGACGTTTGAACCTGTTTCTACCCAAGTTTCATTACGCGCGTTGGCATCGAACTCAACATGCGTCAAAAGTCCTGCACTTGGTTGGAAGTTTTTGATTGGATCTTCGGCATAAAGACGCACTTGAATTGAATGTCCTTGTGACTCAAGTTTTGATGTTGGTGCAACCCAATCGCCACTGCCTAAAGTCACCATCCATTCCACAAGATCGACACCAAAGACTTGTTCAGTAACGCCATGTTCCACTTGTAGACGGGTATTCACTTCCAAAAAGTAGAATTCTTGTGTGTCAGTATCCATCACAAATTCAACGGTACCTGCCGAACGGTAATTCACCGATTGCATCAATTGAATCGCGACATTTTGAATATAGGCACGTTGCGTATCGTTTAAATGTGGTGCAGGCGTTTCCTCAATCACTTTTTGGTTACGACGTTGCACCGAACAATCACGCTCGCCCAGTGCTAGAACTAAACCGTTGCCATCACCAAAGATTTGCACTTCGATATGACGAGCATTTTGTACGAATTTTTCTAAGTAAAGGCCTGCATCTTTAAAGTTGGCTTGCGCTAAATAAGACACGGTTGCATAAGCTTCTTTCAGCTCCTCCGCATTCCACACCAAACGCATGCCAATACCACCACCACCTGCGGTACTTTTCAGCATCACAGGATAGCCAATACGCTCAGCCTCAAGCAGGGCTTCAGCTTCATCAGCCAATAATTGGCTACCTGGCAATAACGGTACATTGGCTTGAATCGCCAATTCACGTGCAGTGTGTTTCAGACCAAATGCTTTCATTTGCTCGGCATTTGGGCCCAAGAACACAATGCCTTGTGCTTCACAGAGATTACAGAATTCGGCATTTTCAGACAGGAATCCATAGCCCGGATGAATCGCTTGCGCACCGGTATGTTTGGCCACTTCTAAGATTTTATCGACATTCAGATAGCTTTGGCTTGCAGGTGCATCACCAATAAAGACCGCTTCATCAGCTAAAGTCACATGCAAGGAATCACGATCTGCTTCCGAATACACCGCAACCGATTGGATGCCTAATTTTTTAAGGGTACGGATGACACGACAAGCAATTGCACCACGGTTGGCGATGAGAACTTTATTAAACCCATATTTTAAAGTCATAGTTTTATACCTCGCCTTCACGAACAATCAGTTGAATTTTTGTTGGGTTATAGGCATTACATGGGTTATTCAGTTGTGGGCAGTTTGAGATAAGGACGATGAGATCCATTTCGGCTTTAATCTCGACATATTTACCCGGTGCGGAAATACCATCATCAAATTTCAAATGACCTTCCGATGTCACAGGCACATTCATAAAAAAGTTAATGTTGGGCCCAATATGACGCACATTCAGACCATGCTTTTTCGCAATCGGATGCTGAGATAGTGCAATCATGAAATTGTTACGGCAACTGTGCATTGGGTATTTGTCATGTGCATAACGTACGGTATTACTTTCACATGAACATGCACCACCTAAAGTGTCATGACGACCGCAGTTATCATCGTTAATCGTGGCGATTTTATTGCCAAAGTTGGTATATAAAGTGGTGCCTTTTTCGAGATAAATTTGACGATTCATCGCCAAGGTATCGGTCGCGCTATAACGCTCTTCAGGATTTGAAGCCGAGATAAAAAGTGTATCCACCGCCTGGTTGCCTTCAAGGTCAACAATACGGAAATACTGTCCTTTTTTGACTTCGCACATCCACGCTTCACCGGCAGGACATACTTCACTTAACACAGATTTTTCTAGGTTTACGAGTGCAGTCATGATGTATTCCCCTTAAGCAGTTAAAGCGTAGTAGCGATTATTATTATGGAACGCACGCTGATTTTGCGGGCACGAATCACGGCAGACATCGGTCTCGCCTAAAGGAAGTGCTTTAAACAGTGACAATTGAATATCGGCAGGTGCATATTCAGACGAGTTATCTAAGGCATGCGGTGCACTCGATAAAAACACCAGACAATCCATTTCAAAACGTAGTTCAATCACTTGATCAGTATTGTCAGATGCCACATAGCTGAGGTTACCGTTATCATCAGGTTGGACTTTTGAAAACAGATTTAAAGTGCTGCTGAGGTCGGTTGCAGATAAACCAAATTTGGTCATTTCCAGTAATAAACTGTCTTTGCCGTTGCGGTACATCTCATTACGGGCATCTTGAAAGGTTTTAGTGCCGAATTGTTGTTCAATTTGCTGTGCCGTACTTGGTGCACAAAAAGCGTCATTCCAACCGTGATCATCTTTGACAATCGAGATCATCGCTCGACCCAAATCAGAGGCTAAAATATGCCCTGTACTTAAAAATGCCGTATGTTGCCCTTTTAAGCTGTCTGGCATGTTATAGCGTTCAAGTTTATCTTCACTGTTGACGCAGTACAGCGCGACATTGGCATTTTTGCCTAAAGATTTCAGTTGTAAGACTGCGCCGCGCTGAATGCGTGCAGACCAGTGATGTCCACCCGGTAAACGTTCAGTCCATAGGACTTGATCTTCGTGATAAGTTGTTGTGCTCATATGCATCTACCCTAATCTTTGACGGTTTACCTCCCGGGCTTTTATCCCTCCGTGTAGCGATCAGTGTTTCCTTTCGCCGTGAACTCTCGGTCGCAGACCTACATGAATATTCATGTATCGGAACCCTAGATCACTTTATGATGCTTAAATAAATGCAAAGGGCGTGCCAAACTGGTAATACTATTTTTTATATTCGTAATACTTTTTGGGGTTTTAACTGATCAATTCAGGTGCAAGAATCTGTTATAGGCATCAAGATGTACCAAAATAAAAAATCCCGGCTTGAACCGGGATTTTTAAAATCTAGAGATAGCGATGAAATCAAATCTTTCATGCTGCAAGCTTATTTACTTAAAATCTCATGCAATATATTGCGTAACCATTGATGACTGGTTTTATGATGACAGGACATGTGCCAATACTGTTTCACCGAATAGGTCGGAAATGCAATCGGCGCATTAAAAATCTTGAGATTGCCACGCGATAGTAATACTTCACTCAAATAATAAGGCACAGTCGCAATTGCATCGGTTTCCTGCACCACCAGTCCTACGCCTAAATAGCTTGGCAAGCGCATTAGAATGTCTCGCTTGAGTTCCAGATTCAGCAATTCGTTTTCAATATGGTAATGTCCCATCCCGGCATCAATATCAATATGCGTTTCACGCAAATACTCTTCAATAGTCAGGCTGTCGCCAACCAGCCGTGGATGGTCTTTGGCTGCAATCACCACATAATACTGTTCAAACAGTTTCTGCTGATAGAAACCATTTTCCAGATTCGGCAAAAAACCTAAAACCAGATCAATTTCTCCATTGGCCATTTGATAGCTGGTTTCTGAAGTAATTGGACGCACATTCAGACGAATATGCGAAGCGTGCTGTTTTAGATATTGTGAAATTTTTGGCAACAGGACCAGATGCGATACATCGGTCATTGCCAAGGTAAAGCGTTGCTGAGAGGTGGTTTGATCGAAATCAATAGTAAAGTTATTAATAGTTTCGACTTTACTCAGCGCTTCACTGACCAAAGGAAATAGCTGCTTTGACAGATCCGTCGGCAGCATTTCATTGCCAATACGCAAAAATAAAGGATCATTATAATGCTGACGGATTTTATTGAGCAGATTACTCACCGTCGGTTGGCTCATATCCAGATAATCGGCTGCATGGGAGACGTTCTTAAATTTGTAGACATAATAAAAGATGCTGAGCAATTTACAGTCAAGTTCAAACACAGAAACACATTTCCTTCAATTTTTTAATCATTTTGGCGGATCTATCATCCGCGCAATTTGATCTAGTGCCAATGTCCAAATATAACACTTTGTGACTATCTGTATGATCATTCAGGATGTGTTTTGCAATAAAAATACTGTTTACCCGATCTGTAACTCTGTCAAATACCACTTCATGTAAAATGGATAACCCTTATCTTTTATTTCAGCTGAAACACTTAAGTCGCATGTTATATACTCAGCCGCACAGAATAGATTGTGGAAATTAAGGGAAAAGTGTCATGTTTCAGAACAAAAAATTGGTATGTTTTGACCTAGATGGCACCCTGATTGATTCAGTCGGTATCTGGAACCAAGTTGATGCAGCCCTGATTCATGAACTTTCCGGTATAAAAGCCAATTTAAAATTGATCCAGCAGCAGCGGGATCTACAGTTGACAGCCTTTCGACATTTGCCTGATCCTTATCTGGAATATTGTGGTTATTTAAAAGAACTATACGGTTTTGAACTAAACAAAGAAGACGTTAAAAACCGCCGTTACAGTATTTCACGACATTTTCTGGATCATGTGGTCGAATTAAAACCTCAGGCAGAACTTATAATCCAGGCCCTGAAAAAACAAGAGATTCCACTGGCCTTAACCACAACCACCAGTTTATTCAATGTGCAGCGTTATCAGGACAATAATCAAAATATTAACGCTAAAATCAGCTTTGATGATGATTTTGCCTTAATCCTTACCCGCGAAAATGTCCAGAACATCAAGCCACATCCAGAAATTTATCTGAATGTTCTTGAGCATTTCAAAATTGAAGCCAAAGATTGCCTGATTATTGAAGATTCTTTAATTGGTGTAGAAGCTGCGAATAATGCAGGAATAGAGGTAGTGGCAATTTATGATCAGTATTCTGCTCATGAAATCGAGCTGATTAAAGCCAGAGCAAATTATTTTGTGCAGGGTTTTACCGAATTATTAAGGCATATTGCTTAAATATCTATATAAATAAATGTCATGAATAATTCCATTTCATGACATCTATGTTGTTATTTCTAAAAGGATTAGATTAGAGCATTATTTGGCTTTTTGGTAGACTGAACCTGACCCTACAAGGTTGCCAGTTTTCTCATCAATTACAAAATCAACCATTCCCGCCCCTGCATTCAGCTGAAGCATGCCATTTTCATTTACAGCCGCGGGCATCGGGTTCTTTTTCTCTGTTTTACCGGTTTCCTTATCTTTGATGGTATTAGTAATCAGATAATTTTCACCATTTTTAGCAATTACCAGGATATTTTCAAGTTTTGGATTTTCCAGAGTGTTCTTCCAGTTGCCCTGATAATCTGGAGCTGGCGCTTCAGTGGTGTTACAAGCAGTTAACAGCAATAATAAGGAGATTCCTGAAAAATATTTAAGATATTTCAAACCTAAGACCTTGAATGTTACGACGCCGCCATTATAAAAATAACTTTCCTAAAGTTTAGCAAGTTGTTGTAGGCAAAGCGTTTCAGCCGTACCAAGTCTGTTTTGCATGAGTGTTTTTTTGAAAAGAATTCTTCACATTTTATCCATAAAATATGATGTATTACTTAATTATTCTAATGAATCAAATACTTTAAAATACTTCAATTTGATAAGGTATTAGTATTTTTTAAGCTTATTGGAACTAATATTACTAGATCCAAGACAATCTACAACCAAGTTGATATGTATAAGAAGCTCAGATAAAAAAATCCTCAATAACCCATCCAAAGTTATTGAGGAGTACCAAACTGGTTAAGAAACATCAATATGATGCTGTTAAAGAAAAGTGATTAAAAGAACTTGGCTTTTACAGCATTCAATATAGATTTTGCGCTTTGCACTTTTTCTGCAATTTGTGCATGCCATTCGTTTGGTACAGAGCATTTTGCAACGCGAACCCAAACGGTCGAAAACTGCTTCATAAAACTGGCTTCGTTATAGTGGATACCATATTCAGCACATAATGCTTTGATTTTTGGTGCCACTTCTGAATAACGGTTCGCTGGCATGTCCGGGAATAAATGGTGCTCAATCTGATGGCTCAAGTTACCACTTAGAATATGCAGCCATTCGGTACCACTGAAATTACTCGAGCCACGGATCTGACGCAGATACCATTCCGCACGGGATTCATTTTCTGTATTGTCCATTTCAAAAGTTTCAGCATCTTCCGTGAAATGACCGTTAAAGATCACAGCGGAAGCCCACAGACTACGAATCACATTGGCCACTGCATTGCCAGTAAATACTGGAATGGCATTTGGACCGGCAATAATCGGGAAGAATACATAATCTTTCAGTACCTGACGGCGCATCTTTTTACGTAGTGGCGTTGCTTCATCCCAAACCTGTTTCCAGGTTTTGGTTTTATAGGCAATTACATCTTCTAGATGCAGGCGCTGTAGACCCACGTACCATTCGAAGAACACCATCAACTGAATTGTTAGTGGAATATTAAATAGAAAACGGGGTTCCCATTTTTGCGATTCACTCACACGAATCAGGCCATAACCCACATCGTGGTCCATGCCGACAATATTGGTATAAGTATGATGAATATAGTTATGGGTATATTTCCAGTCATCACCGGTGGCAATGGTATCCCAGTCATAAGTCGAACCATTCAGACTTGGATCATTCATCCAGTCAAACTGGCCATGCATCACGTTATGACCAAGTTCCATATTTTCTACGATTTTGGAAATACCCAATAAGCCTGTACCGAGTAGCCAGACTGGTGGCAACCAACCGGCCACCATCAGCATGCCCCGGGAAGCAATTTCGCTATAACGGACAAAATTACGGATTTTATAGATGTATTCAGCATCTTTTTCACCTAAATCATCCATCACCTCACGGCGGATCGCATCCACCTTGGCACCAAATTCCTGAATCTGTTCAGGGCTTAAAAATTGGCTCTTACTGTGCCGCTTAAAATCAATTTGCATATTCATGGGAGTACCTTCTTATTTTTCTAGGGATTAAAGATTAATCACCACAGGACTAACGGCCTGGGAGATACACAGTTTAATCGGGGTATTGCTCTCGTGATCGATTTCACCAGTCAAGATATTTTTTACTGAGCCACTGACTTTGGTGCAGGAACAGGTATTACAAATTCCCATTCGGCAACCATGTGCAGGACGCAAACCTGCCTGTTCAGCACTTTCCAGAATAGTAGAACTGGCCTGAAACTCCTGATGCAATCGCTGGAATTGCACAGGTTGTGCTTTAACTTTTTCATCCACCACGATCTGGAAGTATTCAGAATGGAAACTGGATTTCACGGAAAGCTTTTCAGCAATACGGTGTGCTGTTTTCATCATGGCCGCTGAACCACAGGCATAAATTTCACGTTGTTCAAAATCAGGCACCAGCTTGTTGAGTAACTGTAGGCTGAGATGCTGCTTATGCTCCACAGTATTGAAATGATGATATTTCAGATGTGAATGCATCAGTGCCAAGGTTTTGATTTCAGCATGAAACGCATCATCACGGGTGAAGTAGATCAGATCAATCGGATGCTGAAACTGCACTACGGCTTTTTGCAGTAAGGAGTAAATTGCAGTGATACCGCTGCCTGAGGCCAGCATTAAAATGGGTTTAGGGGAACTCAGCAGGGTGAATTCGCCCTGTGGCTGTGAAAGTTCTACTACAGCACCCAGCTGTGAGGAGCTCAAGGCACGGGATACTTTGCCCTGCTGTTTAACAGCGATAATTACATCACCATTTTTTAGCATTGTAACGACAGAATAATGACGCTGATGCAAAATACCATCCAGCCTTAAAGTCACAGCCACATTCTGTCCTGGTTGAAATTTTTTAGCCTGAAAGTTGAAATTTGGACGTAACTGGATCTTATAAAAATCATTGCCAATAAGCTGGATGCTGATCACTTCTGCCTTCACTTTTTTCAATGCCAAAGTTGGATAAAATTTTTCAGCAATGAAATCAATGAAGTCTTCTCGGATCCAGTGAGGCTTGTAGCTTTGCATACTTGTCATTTTTATTACCTCATACAGAAACAGAATTAATGTACATCTGTCTATTTATTATGCATTCAGAATATAGGCTTTTATGATTCGTTCCATGTCAATTCGGGTCAAATCATGTTTCTGTCGGTAAAATTCCTGTTTTTTGTCGGACAAAATGATGTGCTTTTGATTAAAGTTGGTTTTCGGCATGTAAATCGGAAAGGCATTTCATGCCAGTTCGCCTATATGAATTGACTATTTTTCTATGAGCTTTATGGCTATAAATATGCAAAAGGCTGACCACATTTCTGTAGTCAGCCTTGTTATTTTGGAAGAGTTTATAGGTATTATTCTACAGCTGGGCTGAGCTCTGTCTGCTGATCCAGCAATACTGTTCCGAACTTTTCACGTAAGTCTTTTTTCAGCATCTTGCCAGTACCACTCAGTGGAATTGCATCGACAAAAATTACTTTGTCTGGCACCTGCCATTTTGCTACTTTGTCAGCAAAATAGTCCAGCAGTTCTGGCTCGGTGAGCTGACTGTCAGGTTTTTTAATCGCAATCAGGATTGGACGCTCATCCCATTTCGGATGCTGTGCAGCAATGACAGCTGCCATGGCTATTTGTGGATGACCCATGGCCAGATTTTCCAGTTCCACCGAGGAAATCCATTCTCCGCCCGATTTGATCAGATCCTTGGCACGGTCGCTGATTTTCATAAAGCCATCTTCATTCAAGGTGGCAATATCCCCCGTATCAAACCAGCCATCAGCAGTTAAAGAAGATTCTTCCTTGCCAAAATAGTTATTGATGATCCAGTGACCACGAATCTGCAAATTGCCTGTGGTTTCACCATCGCGAGTAATTTCATTCGATCCATTTTCTTCATCAGTCAAACGCAAGTCGACGCCAAATGGTGGACGACCTTGAGAAAGGCGAATTTGTAAACGCTCTTCTTCACTCAAATCCAGATGCTTGGCTTTAATCTGATTGGCTGCACCAAGTGGACTGGTTTCCGTCATACCCCAGGCATGGATGGTTTCACAGTCAAACTGTTCTCTGAATATTTTTAGCATTGAAGGCGGACATGCCGAACCGCCGACGACATTGCGTTTTAAGCTTTCTAACTTGGAACCCGACTGTTGTGCTGCTGCAATCAAGCCTTGCCAGATCGTTGGTACACCTAGAGCAACTGATACTTTATAGCTGTCAATTAAATTGACCAGACTCGCACCATCTAGCCCTGGGCCTGGCAATATCAAAGTACAGCCGACCATCGCTGCTGCATATGGTGTCCCCCAGGCATTGACATGGAACATCGGTACTACAGGCAGCATGATATCTCGTGCAGATACATTCAGTGAATCCGGCAAACTGATCGCAAAACTATGTAATGTCGTTGAACGGTGACTATATAAAACACCTTTTGGATGACCTGTAGTTCCAGAGGTATAACACAGTGAGCTTGCTGTATTTTCATTGAGTACAGGCCAATCAAAATTATCAGATTGATCGGCAATCAGCTCATCATAGAATTTCACATCTGGAAGAGCTTCAAGGATAGCCTCATCTTTTGCATCCAGACAAATAAAGTGCTCTACCTTGCTTAGCATCGGTTTGACGGCTTTAATTAATGGTACAAAGGTTTTATCAAACAGGATTACACGGTCTGATGCATCATTAATAATAAATACCAACTGTTCCGGAAATAAACGCGGGTTAATCGTGTGGCAAACAAAGCCACTTCCAGAAATGGCATACCAGGATTCCAGATGACGATGGTTATTCCATGCAATGGTCGCGACACGGTCGCCATGTTGCAGTCCCAGCTGATTCAGTACATTGGCGAAACGTTTGGCATTGCTACGAATTTCGCCCCAGGTCGTATGGGTCATGCTGAGATCAGTATTTTTTGAAATTACCGCAGTATCGGCATGATAGCGTCCTGCATGTTCAATCATGCTGCTGATCAGTAAGGGCTGAAACATCATATTTCCAAGCATGTTGTGCTCCTTTATCCTTGTTATACGTCCATATTGTTGTCGAGATTTTTAAATATTTTTATTTAAGCATGATGCGCAGATTAGCAGACACTGCAAAATAAACGTATCACTTGCTTGAATCTAGCAAGGAAAAATATGAAAGCAAGTAGCAAAATGTGACAAAAACTACGGCGTCTATGAAAGTATCAAAAACTATCATTTTTTATAATGGAATAATTATATGAATAAAAATCCCGGTCATTAAACCGGGATTTTTTATTATTTGAGTCCTGAGAAGAACAGGTTATCAGCGTTGACCACTAAAACCACCCCCAGACAAAACAACCCTGCATAAATAGCGAACCAAATAATCATCTTTTTGAAAGCTTCATCAGAAATACTGCTGTCTGCATATTTCGGTGCTTTTTTCTGTTCGTCTGGAGTCATATGCTCACCTGTCGCTGGATTTACGGACTATCCTTATTTTCAACTCGATTGCAAAAAATGAGTAGATACAAATACTGCCTAAAAAAATATAACAGATAAATCATAACTGCTCCAACTGTTATATTTAACCTGACTAAATATGCTATATATGCAGGTAAATTTCCATTTTTCTATTTTTCTTGATGTATGTATAAATTTGAGAAACTCGCACTCAGTATTCGCCATATGATTGAAGATGGCATCTGGAAAGCCCATAACAAACTCCCTTCATTGCGTGAGCAGTCCGAACTTTCCGGTTATAGCCTGATGACAGTGTTAAATGCCTATCAGGAACTTGAGGCACAAGGATGGCTGTATGCCAAAGATAAATCCGGTTATTACATTGCTGAACGTGCCGATCTTGCAATAACTTCCATTAAAGAAACATTAGCAGCTCACGAGAAAATACAGATCAATTCGGTGGTATTTAACTATCTCAAAGATACCCAGGCAACAGATATGATCCCGTTGGGATCGGCATTTCCCAATCCGGAACTCCTATTTAATAGCAAATTTATGCAGTTATTATCCCAGCATTCCAAACGTAAAAACAGCTATCTGAATCATCCAAATATGCCACCGGGTAATCTGGAGCTGCGCCAGATCATTGCCGGACGTTATCAACTACAAGGTATATCATGCCATTCAGATGACATTGTCATTACATCTGGTGCGCTGGATGCTCTAAATTTGTCTTTACAGGCACTCACCCAACCGGGTGATTATATTCTTTTGCAGGAAACCGTATTTTATGGGGCCTGGCAGGCTGCTGAAAGACTGGGACTAAATGTCATTACTCTTCCTGATGATCTTGAACGTGGTTTTGATCTGAAAGCTTTTGAAAAAGTCCTGAAACAATATCCGATCAAAGTCTGCTGGCTGATGTTGAACGCACAGAACCCGATTGGTTATACAGTTTCTGCAGGAATCAAAGAAAATATTGCACAGTGCTTAGCTCAGTATCAGGTGCATCTGATTGAAGATGACGTTTATCAGGAACTGAACTTTGGCAAGGAAAAACCAGTTCCAGTGAAATATTTTGACCAGGAAAATATGGTGCTGCACTGTGGTTCATTTTCTAAAACGCTGGGCATGGGTGCTCGGGTCGGCTGGGTCTTTGCAGGCCCATATTCCAATGCGATTCAACATCTACAGTTGATGAGTACCCTGAGTGTGAGTCCGCTTTTACAGAATACATTGGTAGATTTTGTTGCGCATCATCATTATGAAAAGCATTTGCGTAGTTTGCGCCGTCATTTAAATCAGAACAAAAAACGTTTTTATCAGGAACTCAAAGCCAGATTACCTGAAGACTGTAAGATTCACTATTATCCAACGGGCTATTTTTTGTGGGTAGAGCTGCCTGAAGATATGGATTCGCAGCAGCTCTATACAGATTTGCTTGAGCAGAAGATTTCTATTGCACCCAGTCTGCTGTTCAGGCCTAAACATGCAGCACAGAACTTTATTCGATTAAATTGTTCTTTTGAATGGACAGATGAACTTGCTCGAGCTATAGAACAGATCATCGATCAAATTGAACACAATAAAAAAGCGTAAACTGGGTTCACGCTTTTCAAAATATAATCTGAGACGTATTAAAAGCTATAGATCGCCACGGCGTTAATCCGGTTATCTTCACCCTTAGTGCTACCATTCGTGGCTGCACCTAATGCTTCACGTTCACCATAGACATATTCCAGGCCAAAACTTAAAGGTTTGGTCGGACTATAGAACACGTTTGCCCAGGCTTGCCAAAGATCCTTGTTAATTGCTGTTGGATTCGCGGTAGCAGTAACATATCCATTATCTTGCTCGAAATTCATATAACCATAGCCCAAGGTACCACGTAACTTGTCATTAAACTGCTGAGTTAAACCGACAGTAATCGAGTCGAACTCACTTTGTAAAAGATCCCCATTCGTCGCTCTAACTACACCAGGATTAGCATAAGACACAAAGCTGCTATCACCTTTAACATGGTAGTAATCGGCTTTTAAAGTAGTACCCGGTACAACTTCATATTTTGCACCCAGACCTACACCCCATGCCATTTCTTCATCTTCATTGACACGCTTTTCATTCCCCATGGCACGGGCACTGACGCTAAGATTATCAGCAAATTTATGGTTTAGGCGTGCGGTTAAGGCAGGCAAACGCTGTTTGATTCCAGTAATAGTGCCATCTTTTGGATCTTCTACTGCAAGGACCAGATTGGTAGCAGAACTAAAGGTACTGGTATGACGAACCTGAGGCGTACGCTTTACTGCACCACCTGCATAGGCCAAAGCATCTACAGTTTCTGGCATATAATCCGGTATAGCAAAGTTTGACCAGGTCTGACCAATCAGCCAGTTGGCATAACTCATATAAGCATGACGGATACGTAAATTATCCAGACCTGCGCCACCCAGGAAATCTACTTCAACTTTAGCACTCAGGGCTTTGTCCCCAGCACCTACAGGAGCTTTAAAGTCCATCCCTAGACGGGTTGCAGAAAGTGTCGATTTAAACTCATCACTGCGCTCGCCTACACCTTCAAGTGGAACAGCATTAATCTGGTTATACATACGTGTAGCTGCACCGCCTTCAGCCTGATAAGAGGCATCGGCACGGACATTTCCGTAAAGATTGAATTCAGCACCACTAGCAAGTTTCATGACCGGTTTGGCTGCTGGTGCTATAGCTGCCGGTGTTGTTGCCTGTGCTGTATATGTAACTTGTCGAGACTGCTGCTGTTCAATCATGGCACGCAAGGCTTTGACTTCCTGACGTAACTGCTCGATTTCATCCTGACTGGATTGAGCTGTGCTTTGCGCTATAGCTGACAGGCTGATACCGCCTATACTTATTGCCATCATGCTCATCAAAACTTTACGTTTGAAGGTTGAATTATTGATTGATTGTTGATTAGTGAATTGCGACATGTTCATCCTAAACTCGCTTTTTTATTGTGCAATTTAATTCCAGTAACCGGTCACCACCACTTATGATGGTGACCTATTCCATTGAAATATTTACTTTATTAACTGATATTTTCTTTATTAATTCGCTTCTTTGGCAAGTATGGCTTCGCTCGATTCAGAGGTTTCAAGGACCTCACCATCTACAGAAGCTCTCAGGTTCACTAGAAAAATGGCCAGCGCTGCAATCACGCCCGGAATTGCGATGGCAAAGAAGTTCATTTGGTGTGGCAGTTCCATCGTCAGCAATGCACCTGTCAAAACGGGTCCAACGATGGCACCAATACGACCAATTCCCGATGCCCAACCCATTCCGGTAGAACGCACAGTAGATGGGTAATATTGTGCAACAAAGGTATATAACAAGATCTGTGAACCGATCGTTGCAGCACCAGCGATTGCAATCAGGGTATAAAGTACAAACTGCGGGCTGTTAAAACCAAGCAGGATTAAGGCAGATGCACCACACAGGAACATAATGGTCAGCACTTTTTTGATATGGAATTTATCAGCGAGATAACCCCCACCAATTGCGCCAATCATGCCGCCAATATTCAAGGCGAACAGGAAGATCATACTGGCACCCAATGAGTAACCCGCCTGAATCATCAGCTTTGGTAACCAGCTTCCCAATGCATACACCATCAACAGACACATAAAGAAAGCAATCCAGAACATGAAGGTACTGAATGTACGACCTTTCTGAAATAATGCTTTTAATGGCGCTTCATCACCCTTTTTCACTTCGTTCAGGACAAATTGAGAATTTTCTGTAACATCTTGAGCAGGTGAAATCTTTTTAATGATGTTTCGTGCTTCTACAGTCTGATTTTTGACGCTTAGATACATCAACGATTCAGGCAGGAATTTCCAGATTAACGGTAAAGCCAATAAAGGAACACCGGCAATATAGAACATGATCTGCCAGCCAAACTGTGGTACCAGCCATGCACCTAAAAGTGCAGACGTCATACCGCCAATCGCATAACCACTAAACATCAGGGCAACCAAGGTGCTACGGATACGTTTAGGCGCATATTCGGTCATTAGCGCTACAACGTTTGGCATAACTCCGCCAATGCCGAGACCAGCCAGAAAACGTAAAACTCCAAACTCTACCGGTGAGCTGGCGAATGGCCCCAGGAAAGTAAATCCGCTAAAAATTGCCACACAGAGCATAATCGTTTTCTTACGCCCGATTTTGTCGGACAGCGTGCCGAAACTCATGGCACCAAACATCATGCCGAACAAGGCAGTACTGGCTAACATCCCTGCCTGTACCGCTGTTAAAGACCATTCCTGCATTAATAATGGTAAGGCTACTCCATAAATCACCAGGTCATAGCCATCAAAAATAATAATGATCAAACACCAGATCAGAACACCCCAGTGAAATGGTGTAAATTTCGCTTCATCAATTAATGTATTGATATTGACTTTGGTTGCTTCCATCTTTGCCTCCTGCAAATGCAACGTTCCAATTAATGGAGCAACAATGCAGCATGGCTGGATAAATGTCCAAAACCGAATATATCTATATCTATACCTTCAAAGTTGTTTACAGGCAGAATCGACCTTCCAGGACCGATGTTTTCATCATAAATCGGGTCTAATGACTGAAATACCTGGTTTTTATATAGGTTTAGGGTATGAAAGAACCTAAAAGGTTGAATGTCAGAGCACTTTGATCAGCAATCAAACAAAATAGGTATAAAAGGAGGATTTAAAATTTTCTTCTTTATCAAAATTTCCCGATTGCACTAAAGTCGTAGATCGCTGCATACTCTTTTTAGAGGGTAAGGAGAAAATTCCGCCCAAGCCTTAAACTTAAGTCTAAGGCGCGGTATAGTCAGGAATAAATTCATATCTAAAAACTGTTTCTATCATATTTAATTGCTTCTAAATCATATACTTGATAGATACAATCAAATAAGGACATGATGTCTTCACTCTCGTCCATATTGCGCATAGTCAGAAAAACCGGGCTGACTGCGCTCTCGTCCAGAATCGGGATATAGTTAAGGTGAGCTAACTGAATCGAATGAGCACTTTCCGGTACAATACATACACCCTCACCCGCTGCGACCAGCCCCAGCGCCAGCTGAATTTCCCTTACAATCCGGACATGTTGTGGTTCCAGATTATATTCTGAAAATAATCCCTGTACCTGGGTGGCGAAACTTGGAGAGGTATGATTAGGATAGAGAAATAATTTTTCATCAACAATATCGGCAAGATATATTCCTTTATTATGGGAAGATAAAGGATGGCTGGAATGTACACCGAGTACCAGACGTTCTTCACGCAACAGCACCCGCTTTAATGCCGGATCAGAAATGCGTAAACGCCCAAAGCCAACATCTATACGCCCTTCTTTCAGTGCCTTAACCTGTTCCATGGTGGTCATTTCCACCAGTTCAATTTTCAGGTGTGGCTGTTGCTGCCTATATAAGTAGACAATACGCGAAAGCAATCCATAAAGCAGAGATCCAACAAAACCCATGGTAACCGTGCGTTCTACCATACCAATACGCTTGGTCATGGATTTCACTTCTTCAGCATTGGCCAGAATTTTTACCGCATGCTGGTAGAAAAAATACCCAGCCTGAGTGGTTTTAAGTGGTCGACTGCCACGCTCAAATAACGCAATACCAAGTTCTGCCTCAAGATTTTGAATCTGGCGGCTTAATGGGGGCTGGGCAATAAAAAGTTTCTCTGCAGCTTTAGTAAAACTTTGCTCTTCAACTACTGCTACAAAATACCTTAAATGTCTGAGCTCCATAACGTGCATACCTTTTAAATATAATAAAATGCAAAAATGGTCTTCGACAGCCATTTATGATTCTTTTAAGGTATATCAAGTCAAAGCATTAAAGCAAGAATGTGAACCCGTATTATGTATAAGTCAGTTGAAACCTTGCTGGTAGAAATTCCAACCATTCGTCCTCACAAGATGGCAGTGGCGACGATGCAAACCCAGACCCTGGTATTGGTCAAAATCACCACTGAAGATGGTTACATCGGTTGGGGTGAAGCAACAACGATCGGTGGCTTAGGTTATGGTGATGAAAGCCCTGAAAGTGTCAAAGTAAATATTGATACTTATTTTGTACCGCTTTTAAAAACATTATCAGGCTTAAATGTTGCACAGACATTACAAGCAATCAAAAAAAATATTAATGGCAACCGTTTTGCGAAATGTGCCATTCAAACTGCCCTGCTGGATATTCAGGCGCAGCGTTTAGGTTTACCACTTTCTGAACTTCTAGGCGGTCGTTTACGTGATGGCGTACCGGTCCTCTGGGTACTGGCTTCTGGTGATACTGAAAAAGACATTGCTGAAGCACAAAAGATGCTGGCTGCAAAACGCCATAACTTCTTCAAGCTAAAAATCGGTTCACGTCCAGTAGAAGCAGATGTTGAACATGTTCTGGCAATTAAAAAAGCCTTAGGCAATGACGTTTCTATTCGTGTAGATGTAAACCGTGCCTGGTCAGAGCTAGATGCGATTAAGGGCATTACTCTACTACAGGAAGGTGGCGTTGACCTGATTGAACAGCCTTGTGCTATTGACAATATTGATGCCATGCAACGTCTGACCCGTCGCTTTGATATTGCCATTATGGCCGATGAATCACTGATGGGGCCAAGCACTGCCTATAAGCTGGCTCGTACTAATGCAGCTTCTGTATTTGCAGTTAAAGTGGCGCAATCAGGTGGCTTACTGGAAGGCCGTGATGTCGCAACAGTGGCTAACCTTGCAGGGATTGACCTGTATGGTGGCACCATGCTGGAAGGTTCAGTAGGAACAATTGCATCCGCTCACCTGTTCTCGACCTTTGAGAATCTGGCCTATGGTACTGAACTGTTCGGCCCGCTACTGCTGACGGAAGATGTTCTGAAAACACCACTGCAATACCAGAATTTTGAGCTGCATCTGCCGCAAGGTGCCGGTCTGGGCATTCAGCTGGATGAAGACAAGATCGACAATTTACGCCGTAAATAAGCAATTAGATTGAGGAGTGAGACATGCTGTTTCATGTACGTATGGATGTAAATATCCCGCTGGATATGCCTGCCGAGAAGGCCAACGAAATCAAGGCTGTTGAAAAAGCCTATTCACAGGATTTACAGCGCCAAGGTAAATGGCGCCATATCTGGCGCATCACAGGCCAGTATTCAAACATCAGTATTTTTGATGTGGAAAGTAACGAAGAGCTGCACAACATTTTGCAGGGCTTACCACTGTATCCATATATGGATATCGAAATCATGGCACTAAACCGCCACCCTTCTTCAATCCGGGAAGATGACACCTGATCACAATGACCGAGACCTGGAACATGCCAGGTCGGTCAAATCTGAACACATCCGATGAGGGTATTCAGAGGGTAATTAACAAAGGACTGTGGCAGCCAAGTTTCAGCCATAAGGATTGAAACAACAGCCACCAATAAACAGACATACTTAAGGAGCAATAGTATGAACCGTCAACAAATTGATGCATTAGTTAAACAAATGAACGTGGATACAGCCACAGGTCCTGAAGACAAGCGTGTCCAGCAAATCGTTGTGCGCCTGCTAGGTGACCTTTTCCAGGCGATCGAAGATCTTGATATTTCTCAGTCAGAACTCTGGAAAGGTCTGGAATACTTTACCGATGCCGGTCAAGCCAATGAATTGGGCCTACTGGCTGCAGGCTTGGGTCTGGAACACTACTTAGACTTACGTGCTGATGAAGCAGATGCTAAAGCAGGTATTACGGGCGGTACGCCACGTACGATTGAAGGTCCGTTATATGTGGCGGGTGCTCCTGAATCTGTCGGCTTTGCCCGTATGGATGATGGCTCTGAAGAAGGCAAAATTCCGACACTGATCATTGAAGGTACAGTTAAAGATACTGACGGCAATATCATTGAAGGTGCCAAAGTTGAAGTTTGGCATGCTAACAGTCTGGGTAACTACTCATTCTTTGACAAGTCACAGTCTGACTTTAACCTGCGCCGTTCTATTTTCAGCGACCAGGATGGTAAATATGTGGCTTTAACCACTATGCCAGTAGGTTATGGCTGTCCTCCAGAAGGCACGACTCAATTCGTACTGGACAAATTAGGCCGTCACGGTAACCGTCCATCACACGTGCATTACTTCGTTTCTGCACCAGGTTACCGCAAGCTGACAACTCAATTCAATATTGAAGGCGACCAGTACCTGTGGGATGACTTTGCATTCGCTACCCGTGAAGGCCTGGTTGCAACTGCGGTTGATGTCACTGATGAAGCTGAAATTGCAAAACGTGGTTTGAAAGGTCCTTTCAAACATATTCAATTTGATATTGAACTTGTGAAAGAAAAAGCAGACGCACCTTCTACTGAAGTTGATCGTCGCCGCGCAAGCGCTTAATGCAAAATGGATTCGGGGTGTAATCATTAGATTCATCCCGATGACTTCCCCTCCTTGGAAAGTCGGAGAACGGACATGCCTCGTATTCCTGTAATTAACACCAGTCATCTTGATCGTATTGATGAGCTTCTAGTTGACGATTTTGAATCTGGTGAATTTAGACTTCACCGGTCTGTATTCACAGACCAAGCCCTGTTTGACCTGGAGATGAAATACATCTTTGAAGGCAACTGGGTTTATCTGGCGCATGAAAGCCAGATTCCAAACAACAACGATTTCTATACGACCTATATTGGCCGTCAGCCGATCATCATTGCACGTAACCGTCAAGGTGAACTGAATGCCATGATCAATGCCTGTTCGCATCGCGGTGCACAATTATGCCGTAACAAGAAAGGCAATAAAGCAACTTATACCTGCCCATTCCATGGCTGGACGTTCAATAACTCAGGTAAGTTATTAAAAGTTAAAGATCCGGCTGAAGCGGGTTATTCAGACTGCTTTAACAAAGACGGCTCACATGACCTGAAAAAGGTTGCCCGTTTTGAAAACTATAAAGGTTTCCTGTTCGGCAGCTTGAATCCGGATGTTCCTTCTCTGGAAGAATACCTGGGCGAAGCGACCAAAATCATTGACATGATCGTAGATCAGTCTGAACAAGGTCTGGAAGTTTTACGTGGTTCTTCGACTTATACCTATGAAGGTAACTGGAAGTTGACTGCCGAAAACGGTGCTGATGGTTATCACGTGTCTGCAGTACACTGGAACTATGCTGCAACGACTCAGCAACGTAAAGAAAAACAAGCGGGTGACAATATTCGTGCCATGAGTGCAGGTGCATGGGGCAAACAAGGCGGTGGTTCTTACGGCTTTGAACATGGTCACATGCTGCTTTGGACGCAATGGGCTAACCCGGAAGATCGTCCTAACTTTGCCAAGAAAGATGAATACACTGCGCAATATGGCGAAGCTATGGCGAAGTGGATGATCGAACGTTCACGTAACCTGTGTATCTATCCAAACGTTTACTTCATGGATCAGTTCGGTTCACAAATCCGTGTCCTACGCCCGATTTCTGTCGATAAGACTGAAGTGACGATTTACTGTATCGCACCTGTAGGCGAAGAGCCAGAAGCGCGTACCCGCCGTATCCGTCAGTATGAAGATTTCTTTAATGCATCAGGCATGGCAACCCCAGACGATCTTGAAGAATTCCGTGCATGTCAGGCTGGTTACGCAGGTATCGCGCTTGAGTGGAACGATATGTGTCGCGGTTCTAAACACTGGATCCAAGGCCCGGACGATGCAGCCAACGAAATTGGTTTAAAACCAAAACTGTCTGG
>NZ_DEZM01000186.1:0-273 GCF_002364825.1 Acinetobacter sp. UBA3132
CTGCATCCTGATAGTTATAAGTAGCATTATTACGGGCACGCTCATGCTGAACTTCAACATCGGTAAAGCTGAGTTTTAATTCACCATCGGCTTTTTTAGGAATATTAAAAGTAACTGTTGAATATTTGTCATTAAATTCATTTTGGAAACCTGCCCAGCTCTTGTTCAATGCAGTAAGTAGAAGGGTATCATCAACACCTCTTTCGCGACCTTCACCGCGATTTTCGCGCTGACCTTCGCTTTGTGGACCGCGTTCGCCTGCACCTTCACCAC
>NZ_DEZM01000186.1:480-6717 GCF_002364825.1 Acinetobacter sp. UBA3132
CGCTCTTCCGATCTGTTCGCCTGCACCTTCACCACGAGAACCACGTTGACTTTCACTACGTGATTCGCCAGCACTACGACCTTGTTCTGCACCACCACGGCCGCCTTGACCTTGCTGCATTTCAGGTTGTGGACGTTCTACACCCAGCACCTTGAACATACCGTTGCGCCACCAGTCATAAGACCAGTACAGTCCGGTACACGCCAGGATCAGGTAAAAAATCACGACCCAGGTTCCAACAACCGCGTGCAGATCCCAGATAAAGTTACGACCTTTCAGTTGCGGCTTCACAGCTAGCCACTGCTTCACTGAATGGCGTTTTGGCCAGCGTAGGTAAAGACCCGACAAGACAAAGAAAATCAGCATCAGGGCACAGGCACCTGTGATCTGCTTGCCGACAGGCCCAATGGTTAAATAGCGGTGTAGCTGCTGTATGAACTGGAAGAACTCACGGCCTTTGATTTCAGGTAGTACTTCAGCCGTATACGGGTTGACCATCATGTTGTAGCCACGACGAGCACCTTCTTTGGCAATATTAACCGTACTGGATCCTGTTGGAGTGGCATCCAGGCTCACGCTGTTGATCTGCATTTCAGGATTTTGCTGCTTAAAGTGCTGATACAGCTCAGCCGGGCTGAGTTTCGGTCCGGATTGTGCCTGTACGGTATAACTGTCCGTATTGATCCATTTCAGGATCTGTTGTTCATAGGAATATATCGCCCCGGTAACGCCCATAATTGACAGGACCAGACCGGCAGTAATTCCAAGAAACCAGTGGATCTGGAAAAAGGTTTTTTTAAACATGGTCGTTGGATGAAAATACGAATATTAGAAAATGGTCTGATTATAAAGGAATATCGCAATAGAATGATGGATTTTGCGGATAATATTTATTCTCATTATCGTTTACAGTTATGAATACAAAAAAACCTCCGTACCCAGGTAGGAGGTTTTTTAATGAAAGTTCGTATCAGATTTCTTTCGGTTCGCCTACTTCTTCACGTAAATGCTTGCGAATGGTTTCGAACGAGAAATTTTTGCTATCCAGGCGTTTTGGCAGGATATAAGCACCTTGCTGACCTTTAACTTTGAAATTAACCAGCATGAATTCAGGTGTATTGTACCATTCATAGATGTCTTTCCAGCCAATCGCACCTACACCTTCTTGTAGACCCATTTTCTGACGCATCACGATCCCGTGAGGTTGTACACCCAGACGAATACCTTTAATTTCCTGAACTGGAAATTCGTTCATCTTGCGCTTTACATACCATTCCAGACCAAAAGTACGGATCAGGTAGTACAGCACCACACACACCAGTGCCACCCAGCAAAAAATCGTAGAATAGTTCTTGAGCATGATAATGCCCAGAATAGAAAGTGCCACAACTGCACCCATGATCAGCCAGGCTTTCATGCCAATTTTATTGGTACTGCGCCAGATCATTAGCTGAGCATGACGTTGTTCCTGTTCTGTCACTTCATAGTTCACAGGCTGTAGGGTATAAGCGTATAAATTTTTCGCGGTCATAGTGAAATTTACAAATTTAAAACTGCAAAAAGTTTAGCATTATTTGTACCAATTCAGTGAGTATATTGTTCCAAAATCAGTCAAATTATAATGAGGCTAATTCGGTTGCCTGTTCATCACGTTCATGGCTTAAACTTTGCTTTAACTGACTGAGTTGATTCAAGATACTGAACATTAGGGACAGTTGCTGCAAAATGATCAGGGATTTCTGGTCTTCATCCTGCTGGTGTGACAGGCGTTGACGAATATTGTGGATCATATTCTGTGCACTGAGATCGGGCACTTCATCGGCCAGCAATGCACCACGAATGTCTTCAAGCGCCTGATCTAGCAGGCTTAAAATTTCCTGATTCTCGATTTTCTCACGATGTGCACCCAGCGCAGCAATATAGCTGATCAGGGTATGATTCAGACAAAGAAATTCGAAAGCCTGGCTCTTTTGCAAAGGATCAAAATCGGGCTCAGTCGCCAAGGTCGAAATCAGGGAGGCAACTTCAGCATCGGTATTATGTGCAGCGCGACGCACGATCCGGTAACGCAGACCATTGTTACGCCCAGTTTTATACTGTTCAATCACTTCGCTAAGATAATCGACCTCAGCATTTAAAGAACGTTTGATTGAACGCGGCAGACGGCGGAATTTCCAGTCAGGGAAGATAAAGCTCACCCCGAACCAGGCAATCGCACAGCCAATGAGGGTATCAATCATCCGTGGCAATGCTGCGGAAAAGCCCACACCATCCAGGTTAAAGTTAATCAAAGCCAGAATGGTGATGAAGGCTGTAGCTTGCGCATACTGCTTGCTGCGTAATTCAAAGAACAGCACGCCACTCAGGATCAGAAGCAGTAATTGACCTTCGATTGAAGGGACAAAATACAGAACGGCAAAGCCCAGGCTAATCCCAATCAATGTGCCGACTATCCGCAGACGTAAGCGGCGCTTGGTGGCGTTAAAGTTGGGCTGACTCACGAACAGGGCAGTCAGCAGAATCCAGTATCCATATTCGATATTGGTCAGCTGTACAAAGATATAAGAAATCAGCAGTACAATCGACAAACGCACCGCATGACGGAACAGCACGGATTCCGGGGTCAGATGCTGTTTGATCCGGATCCGGATATCTTCCCAGCCTTTTAAGTCGTCATCTTTGAGCTGGTTTTCAATATGTTTGGCACGCTCGAACTTAATATTGCGTTCGGTTTCCAGATTACGTAACTGGGCATCAATCGACTTTAAGTTCTGATACAGAGAAAACAGTGCATTGATCCAGACTTCATCATACTGCTGTTCCTGACGTAACTTATCCAGTGAATAGCGCAGATTCTTAAAGGCATGCTTAAACCGCGAATTATGCTGGTAGGTTTTACGCTGAAGGATACTTTCGCTCAGGTCCTTACAGGCTTTGCCCTGAATCGACAAAATGCGCTGAAAGCGGAACAGAATATCGCTATGCTCAAAAATCTTTGCCAGTTTCTGATAATCAATATGGGCTGAGTCCGCCCGCTCATGAATGTCTTGGGCAATAAAATAATATTGCAGGCTGCGACGGGTGTCTTTCTGTCCTCGATCTCCCTTGAGTCGGGTCAGTAAAGCAGCTTTCATATCATTAAAAATCGCAATTAATTTGCCATTTTCAAGTGAAAGTTCAATCATGCTTTGCTGATAACTATTCGACGTCATATCGACATCAAATAGATTCGATTTGGCATAAAGAAAGTTACCGAGCGATGAATAGCACTTGGCCAAATTGTCTTGTGCCAGACGGGCAGGGAACAGCAGGAAACTAATTGTAGATAACAGGCCATACCACATGGCACCGATAACCAGCAGGCCTGCCTGGGTGTACCAGTTATCAAATAATTCTACCCCGAGCATGGAATAGACCGAGATCACCAGACAGCCATATGAAATCGTAGCATAACGCCGTCCCAGCGAGCCGAGCAGAATTAAGCCAATACAGGACACGATGAGTGCCAAGGCGAACAGGATCGGGTACGGAAATAATAGATAAACGGCAGAGGCTGTAATAAAGAAGCCAATATAAGTATAGAGGAGATTCAGAATCCGGACCGAGAAGCGGTCGTCAATATCGCTTAAACCTGCTGCCACCACACCCAAGGTCAGTGGAATGGTCATTAACTGCTGACCCATCAGATAAGGCACAAAGGCAGTTCCTGCAAAGGCAATGATCATCCGCAGATTATACATAAAGGTCGTATTGCCGGTGGTTTGCTTGAAACGAGTGAGCCAGGATTTCAAGATTCGTCCTTCTATACCACTGTCTTTAGATAAAGACTTAATAAGTGTGTAAAAATTTAGCAATAAAAATAAGTAAATTTGCTTCACAAATCATACTATGCCCTGTGTAAACTTGTCTGCACAGCGCTCATTTAAATTCTAAATATTATTATGTCGACAACAACGACCAATAAAAACTATGCCATGTCCTGGATCATATTACTGGCATCCCTCACTGCACTTGGCCCGCTTTCTATTGATATGTATCTGTCGGCATTGCCACAAATGGCTGATGATTTTGGTGTCACTACCCAGCAGGTGGCAAACAGTTTGCCCGCCTATTTTCTGGGGCTGGCGATCGGGCAGCTGGTCTATGGTCCGGTCAGTGACCGTATCGGACGTAAACCGCCATTGTACTTTGGTTTAGCTTTATATGTAGTGGCAAGTCTGCTCTGTGTATTTGCCCAGAATGAATGGAGTCTAATTGCCGCACGGGTGCTGCAAGCCTTAGGCGGATGTGTCGGTGTGGTAATTGCCCGGGCTGCGATCCGTGATCGTCTGGATATGCATTCAGCGGCTCAGGCTTTTGCCAGCATGATGATTGTCAGTACGATTGCTCCAATTCTAGCGCCGAGTATGGGAGCTTGGGTATTGCTGGTATTTGAATGGAATATGATTTTTGTATTGCTGATGCTATTTGGTCTGGTGATTCTGGCGTGTGTACATTTTTTCTTTAAAGAAACCCTGGAGCCAGAACGCCGTTTAAAACTGAATTTTACCCAGGTCATGAGCCTGTATCAGGCAATTTTTCAGGATGAAAGTTTCAGAAAGCCAATGTTTGCTGGTTGTTTTTCCAGTGCAGTCCTGTTCTGTTATATCACCTCATCTTCAGCGATTCTGATGGATCATTTTCATTTAAGTGAGCAGCAGTTTGCCTATGTCTTTGGTGGCAATGCAGTCGGGATTATGCTGTTTTCCACCCTGAATAAAAAGCTGGCGCATCGGTTTGGTATTTTAAGTCGTTTAAGAATCGGAACGACCTTACAACTTGGTGGCGTAATTGCTTTGTTGGTGCTGGGAATAATTGAGACTGAATCTCTAATTCTGGTCATTATGGCCATGTTTATGGTGGTAGCATCCATTGGTTTTACCGGGCCAAATGCTATGGCAATTGCGATGTCTGAGCAAGGTGCACGTGCCGGAACTGCCAGTGCCATTATGGGCAGCATGCAGTTTGCCTGTGGTCTGCTTGGCGGGATTCTGCTGAACTTTATGTGGTGGAATGCTTTATTTAATATGGCGCTGGTAATGGCGATCTTTGTTGGGATTGCGGCAGCGACCATTTACCGTCTGCGGCTGCCGTCACCTAAAGGGGATTAAACGTAGGGACGGCATAACTGCTCAAGATAAGCTTACAAGTTCAGGCGATTAATCATTTAAAAAGACAGCAAAGTCCTCAACCGGCACACGTGGTGTAATGAAAGTATTTACAATATCCTCCGGATCTGCATAGCCGAGTGCCATGCCGCAGACCAGTTCTTCATCTTCGGGGGCACCCACCACGTCTAGCACAATAGGATGAAAATGGTTCCAGGCTGCCTGCGGGCAAGTATCTAATCCACGTGCTTTAGCTGCCAGCATCACGTTCTGGATCATCATAGAAATATCCATTTTCGAGCCAATGCCTAATGATTTGTGTACAGTAAAAAATAAACCTACTGGGGCATCAAACAGCTGGAAATTACGCAACTGCTGGCGTGCCATTTTCTCTTTTTCGCCTTTCTGAATATTCAGCAAACCATACAGTCCCCAGCCATTTTCACGGCGACGGTCAATAAAAGGTGAAAGCCATTGTTCAGGATAATAAGAGAAAGTTTCTTTGTATTGCTCAGCCAGTTTTGGATTCTGATAAATTTCCATTTGTGCCTGACATACTTTCTCGACCAGTTCATCGCGTTTTTTACCTGTAAGTACATAGACTTTCCAGGGCTGGGTATTGGTACCGGAAGGTGCGCGACTGGCAACCGTTAAAATATCTTTCAAGGTATTTTGATCTACAGGAGTATTCAGAAAAGCACGAACTGAATGACGGGAAGTGATGGTTTGATCCACAGCATTGACGATTGTTTGATCCATATGAATTGTTATTTCCTTGATGATAAGTTCTGACTATAAACTAAACAAATGATAGTAGCTGATGCGATGAAGTAAGTTCATCCATAAGTAAAGGTTAAACTAAAAATATTGGTTTTTAGGAATTGATCAATACTTCATATCTCTAAAACATGCAGCTGCACCTCTTATTCTCGGCTAAATCCAATATTAGCTATCTATAAATTAATTTTTTCTTAAATATCTTGTGATTAAGATAAATAAAACTTTAATAAAAATGTTGTATAAGCAATATAGACTACAATAATCCTAATAAAATAGATCGAAGCTTCAATGAATCTCCATTAAATATGCG
>NZ_DEZM01000045.1:0-8214 GCF_002364825.1 Acinetobacter sp. UBA3132
CGCTCTTCCGATCTATTATTTTCTGGGCATCGCTGCTACTAAACGTTTGCAATCTTTATATCAAGGAACCCTAGTTGCTCAAGGTGCTTTTTCTATTTATGACCGTGATGCATTAATTGAGGTGGGAGGGTGGCCTGAATGTGTAGGTGAGGATATTGTGCTGACCTGGGCTTTATTAAAAGCAGGCTATCGTGTTGGGCATTGTGAGGATGCCTGTTTATTTACCAATGCACCCATGACTCTTAAAGTCTTTGTCAAACAACGTCAGCGTTGGGCACGTGGTATGATCGAAGCCTTTATTAAACATCCCACTATTTTAATTAAACCAAGATTGTCTACATTTTTTATTCATTGGAATTTATTTTTTCCCTAGTTAGATATTGCTTTTACTTTTGGCTTTATCCCGGGGCTCATCTTGGCATGCTTTGGACACTATTGGATCGTTGGGATTATGACTCTTGCACTATTGCCACTGGCATTCCTACTTGGTCTACTTAATTACAAGATTGAGCGGAGCATGTTTAAAGATTTAGATCTCAAAGTAAGAAAAAATTTTGTTGGTTTCTTACTGTATGTGCTGACCTATAGTTTTTTTGCTACAACCCGCCAGTATTTTAGGATATCTGGATGAAGTTTTCAGAACAAGAAAAACCTGGGGGACAAAATAAAATGAGAAGTTATAAAATCTGTCTGTATGGTGTTGCTTTAATCATTAGTATGACGAGTACCAGTAATTATGCAGATGTATTACAAGAAGAGAAAATTGGAAAAGAGCATGCGGCTGGAACTGAATTCTTTTTCAGTGACGATAGCGAAGGTTTCCAGACTCGTAAATTATCAGCAGAATTTTTGCCTCAATATGAAGATGCTGATCATTATTTAGGGGTACGTGGCAGTGCTTATCAATATAGAGCTGATGACTGGAAACAAGATGGTCAGAAGATCTCATTTATTGGACGTGATATTGAATCTGCTACCGCTAATGGCTGGGTCTTAGAAGCGGGGCTATTCGAGCAAGGTGATCATACTTTATTAACCTTCGATGGTAGTTATCGTACGCTTCTTGCAGAAAAGACAGCTATTGAAGTTTTTGCTAACCGAGATTGGGTTGAAACCCAAGCTGCTTTAGAACATGGAACACATTTTACTTTTGTGGGTGCTGCACTGGATCAAGGTCTGGGAGATCATGTCACCGTAGTAGGAGTAGCGGGTTCACAGCTCTTTTCAGATGATAACCGCCGTGATCATGGACGAGTTAGGCTTATCTATCAGCCTTCACTTGACCTAGGCCTGACATTGCAAGCCCGATATCGCACTTATCGCAGTAGTGAGACGGATGTAGGGGGCGAGTACTTCAATCCGAAAGATTATCAAGAAAGCATGTTTGCTATTGGCTGGCGTAAACGTATTTCCGGATGGACCACCGGTATTACTGCCGGGCTAGGCCGTGAAAAAATTAATGATGATGCTAGTCAGAACACACGATTATTTGAATTGAACTTACAAAGTCCTGTACGTAGTGAGCAGTTTTTACGCCTGAATGCCGGATATAACCGCAGTGCTTCTTTCTATGGGCCAGATTATAACTATCGTTATGTTCGAGGTGAGTGGATTTTACGCTTTTAGGCAAAGTGAACTGGTTTGCTGAATAGCGGTCTATTAGGCCGCTTTTTCTTTAGATCTATGTTTGAGGGAATAGAACTTTTTCAGCTTTTTAACTATGTGTTTCCTCTTCTGCATCTTCCTCAAAGGTCTTCGCAATCTTTTCAATATTGAGGCTCTTTGCCATCGCGTCAAAGATTTGCTTATACACGCCGTCCTGATGATAAAGCTGATCATGCTCGCCATGTTCAGCAATCGCGCCTTCTTTCATCACGTAGGTATAATCCGCATCAATAATCTGCGACAGGCTATGCGAGATAATAATCACGGTACGACCTTGCTTGATCTGATCCAGACTCTGCTTGATCTGTTCAGCAGCAATGGCATCCAGGCTGGCAGTCGGTTCATCCAGAAAAATAATCGGCGGATTTTTCAGGAACATGCGTGCCAAGGCAATGCGCTGCTGCTGTCCACCAGAAAGCTGCAAGGCATCGGAATCATAACCATTGGGCAACTGTAAGATCTGTTCATGAATCGAAGCTTTCTGTGCGGCCTCAATGACATCTTGCATACTGGCACTGGTGCCATAACGGATATTGTCAAAAATCGTGCCCTGAAAAATATGATTTTTCTGTAGAACCAAGCCAATATGATCACGTAAATACTGGGTGTCATAATCCTGAAGATCAATACCATCCAAGGTGATCTTGCCTTGCTGCGGTTCATAAAATTTATCCAGTAAACTAATCAAAGTCGATTTACCCGCACCCGATAAACCGACCAGCGCAGTGATCTTGTTAGGGCGGATTTCCATGTTGATATCTTTTAGGGCATGGTGTCCATTCGGATAATAGAATTCGACATGGCTCAGCTGAAATTTGCCCTGAACAGGTGGTTTCTGCTGTCCACTGGATTCAATTTCATGATCTGCTTCCAGAATATTAAAGAAGCTCTCGGAATAGATCATGGCATCATTAACTTCATCATAAATCCGGTGCAATGAACGGATCGGTGCCGAGACATTATTAAACAGCAGCACGTGATACATGATCATGCCAATACTCATCTGACCAGCAAGCACAAAATAAGCGGTCAGAATAATGATAAGGACGATGCCAATCTGCTCAATAAAGGTTTTCAGACCATCAAACAGAAAACTGGTTTGACGGGTTTTCATCTGATTATCGGTCAGTTCACGCTGTAGGCCGAGCTGCTTTTCGGACTCAATCGACTCACGGTTAAAGGATTTAATTACGGTTATCGAGTTAATAATACTGAGAATGCCCTGACTCTTTTTCTCGCGACCGTCTCTTAAACTACGGCGCCAGCCGCCCAGTTTTTGTGCCTGTTTGTAGGTCAGCCAGAAGTAAATTGGTACAATCGCCGTGGCTACCATCCCCACATAAATATTGGCATAGTACATCAGGCCCAAAGCTACAATCGCGCTGGTAAATAGCGGCAGGATATCAATAAAGAAGATCTGCACCAGACGCGTCAGTGAGCTAATACCACGGTCAATACGGGTTTGCAATTTGCCGGCCTGGTTATTGTCCTGATTAAAAAAAGCCAATCGATAGGTCAGAAACTTTTCAATAATGCCTTGTGCCAGATCCTGAGATACAAAAATTCGCAACTTTTCCCCATAGAATTTTTGTCCAAACTGCACGAAAGCATTAATCACTTCTTTCACCAGCAAGATCGCTGAAATGGTAATCAGGATATGCCAGCCCTCATTCAGTCCTTCACCTGCTTCAAGCAGCTTATTGATACTGTCGACTGCATATTGCAAAGTGATCGCGTTGACCTGAGCGGTAAATGAACCGATCAGGGTCAATATCAGGGTCGCAATCACCAGCAGCCGGTAAGGACGGACAAAGGGACGCAGCTTGTGAAAGAGTTGCCAAAGATCCATGCAGTATTATTTTTATTGTGAAAGTTAAAACAAGTTTATGCCCCTGAATGATCATTCACAAGAAGCTGATTTGTATTGATTTGTGCAATTTTAGTTGTGTGCAGAAAGCGAAAATGACAGGATAAAAGCTCTAAAAAGAATGAAACTGACATGACACTGGATTTGTTTTCACCCCAGCCTCAAACCAATCTTTTGCCCTGTGACGGGGTAGTAGAAGACCATGGTCTGATTTTAAATGGAGAGCAAAGTCAGAAATATCTCGACTATTTTTTGCAGCATCTGGCTTGGGAGCAGGATGAGGTTTTCCTTTTTGGCAAGCACCATGTTACTGCCCGTAAAATTGCCTGGTATGGTGATGCAAATTACCAATACCATTATTCGGGCAGCTTGAAGAAAGCCCATATCTGGCAGCCAGCACTATTGAGATTGAAACAGCATATTGAACAGCAGGTAGGTCATCCCTTTAATTCCTGTCTGGCCAACCTGTATGAACATGGTCAACAGGGTATGGGCTGGCATAGTGATAATGAAGCCAGCTTGATGTCAAAACGGCATGAAACTGTCATTGCTTCTTTAAGTTTTGGTGCTACCCGCAAAATGCGTTTTAAGCATAACTATACTGGGGATCTGGTAGAGTTGCTGCTTCAAAGTGGGCAGCTGATTGTGATGCGTGGGCAAACGCAGCAGTTCTGGAAACATCAGATTAGCAAGACCACGAAAGTTATCACGCCACGGATCAATCTGACCTTTCGCTATTTTTATCCCGAAAATTAGAGATATAGAAGGAGCAAGATTACATGCGTATTTATTTAAGATTTCTTGTTTCGCCTACCTATTAAAAAAGCATCCATCTGGATGCTTTTTATTTTAAGGATTCACTCCGAACGGATGCCGATACCAGCTTTCAATAAATAGCGCTGCTGCAATACTGTCAGCCGCTAACTTTTTAGCTCGACCTTGAGTCTGATAACTCTCTAATTCATCCCGCGCTTCACGTGTAGTGAGACGTTCATCGACCATCAAGGTTTCAATATTGGTTTGATGACGTAAACGGCGGGCAAATTTGCGTGCACGCGCAGAAAGTTCAGATTCTGTATCATCCATATTCAGCGGTAGACCGACTAAAAATAAAGTCGGTTGATATTGCTTGACGATTTTCAGTAATGTATCCCAATTGGGAATTCCATCTTTCATCGGGAACAAGGCAAGAGGATTAGCACTTTCAATCAGGGATTGTCCAACCGCCATGCCCATTTTTTGTGTACCAAAGTCAAACGCCATAATCATCTGTGGCGCGTTTACATCAGGCATGTCCAATCTCAGAAGACAACCAGTTTCGATCTACGCCCATCTTTTTATAGGCAGCATCCCAACGGTCGTCATAAGGTAAATTAAAAATTAAATCCATATCAGATTCACAGATCAGCCACTCACCTTTGGCAATTTCTTTTTCCAACTGGCCTTTACCCCAGCTGGCATAGCCAAGTGCAATCTGGTAACGTCCGACACCTTGGTTATGGGCGATGGCATCTAGAATGTCCTTGGAGGTGGTGATACAGACATTTTCACCGACGGCAATTGAAGAATGCCAGGTAGGCTGACCGGTGTGCAGCACAAAACCAGCTTCAGGTCGCAATGGGCCACCTTGCAACACTTCATGAGGATTGACATTATCTGCTTCGATTTCAAGATCATTCAATAATTCTTTGATCTGAATGCCTGCAGGTCGATTGATAATGATGCCTTGCGCTCCATCTTCGTCATGTCGTGCGAGATAAATGACCGTGTTGGCAAAAAAATCGTCACGCATTTCTGGTGGAGCAATCAGACAACGGTGTGTCAAATATTGTTTGTTCACCGAAAAGCTTCTCCTTAAAATCAATTTCTTGGCAAAGAAATCGTGTGATCTTCACCTTTAACTTACTAGAGCTTTGTTAATTCACCAACAGTTTTTTGTGAGCATTGTAATATTTTTAAACATGCTGAAACTTTAACTGACGTAATTGACGCGCGTGTTGCAGTGTTGTTTCATTAATTTCCACGCCGCCTGTCATTCGTGCAAGCTCTTGAATACGTTCATCTTCTTCTAGATCAAGAATTGTGCTGCTAGCCGGATCGGTTTGCTGCTTTTTCACCAGCAGATGTTGATCAGACTGTGCTGCAACCTGTGCCTGATGGGTGATACACAGAATTTGTACATGCTGCGCCAGATCGGCCAACAGACGTCCCACAATTTCCGCCGTACCCCCACTAATGCCGACATCAATCTCATCAAAGACCAGAACTTCAGCTTCAGTTTTTTCAGCATTCATCACTTGCATTACCAGTGCAATACGGGACAGTTCACCACCGGATGCCACACGTGCCAGCGGCTGTGCCGGAATACCTTTATTGGCAGTAAATAACAACTGAATAAAGCTCAAGCCTTCACTGTTTGGTTCATCGAGTGGTTCAAATTTAAATTCAAAATAAGCTTCTGGCAGGGCAAGCTGTTTGACCTGTTCCGTCAGTTGTTTCGCCAATGGACCAGCTGCTTCACGACGAATCTCATCCAGATGCCGTGCTTTGGCCAGAAACTCCTGATAAGAAAGTTCAACTTGTTCCGCTAATGTTTCTGGATCTTCGAGCTGATGCAATTGCGCTAGTTCAGCCTGCCAGGTTTCATACTCTTCCTTCAATAATTCGGGTTGGGTACGGTATTTACGTGCCAGACGGTGAAACACTTCAAGTTGTGAATTCAGCTCTTCCATACGTTCAGGATCAAAACTTTGACGATCCATAAAATGACGCAGGTTGGCTGTAGCATCTTCAATTTCACTCTGCGCATTGAGCAAAGAAGTGTGGATTTCAGAAAGCTGCTCACTGCGACCAGCATGGGATTCTACACGACGCAGGATAGAGGAAAGCTCCTGATTAATATTCTGTTCCGCTTCATCCAGGCCATTCAGACTATAGACACAGTCCTGCATGATCGCTTCATGATGAGAGAGACGATCAAATTCCTGTTCAATTTCCTGATAATCAATCTGTACTACATCTTCAAGTTCTTCGAGCTGCAGTTCCAGTGTTTCCATACGCTGTTTACGGGTGGCTTGAGCATCAAGTGCTGCCTGATGCTGGCGGATATTTTTATGCCAGGTATTGTATGCATCACGAACTGCCTGGGCGGGCTCATAAAAATTATGATAACGGTCCAACCAGTGTTTCGGGTAAGGCGGCTCCAGTAGCTGTTGCTGGCTGTGCTGGCTATACAGTTGTACCAGCAAACGGCCAATTTCTTTCAGTTCAGACAGACTGCTTGGACGGCCATTAATCCATGCCTTGCTACGTCCCGTAGCAAAAATCACCCGACGTAGATGGATTTCACCCGACTCATCATCCAGTTCATGTTCTTTTAGCCAAAGCGCTTCGGGACTATTATCCTGATAACTGAAGGTTGCTGTCACATCGGCTTTTTCTGAACCATAGCGCACATAGTTGGTGTCGGTGCGTTCACCCAGACAGGCCGAGAGGGCGTCCAGCAACAAAGACTTACCAGCGCCGGTCTCGCCGGTGAGCACGTTAAAACCTTGATGAATATCAATGGCCAGGTGGTCAGCTAAGGCAAAGTTGATCAGAGTTAAATGTGTCAGCATACACGCATCCAAGCTGCGAAAAGTTTGATTGAAATCAAGTAGGATCTGATATGCATCAGATCATGTATGTCATTATAAATCAGGATGAAACCCTTTGATTCTATCTTATATTATGGTCAATGATACAAGCAGATTTTGTAGTATTGTCAGTATGCACGACTAAAGCAGGTCAATCTTCCCATAAAAGTGATTACTCCCTACAGTTCAGCGAATCCTGCTAAATTTGATTTTGCATTGCAGAATTTCTCATTTTCCTTTAAATCACTTTATTTTATATATTTGCTTATTGAATATATGTACAAAATATATACAGAAAATTTTAAGCTGAGCCAGGCAAACTTCGATTGATTAGTTAGGAATGCGCATTTAAACTACAGCCATTCCAATATTATAAAACCCGTGCTCTGGAGATAAACGGATGTCAGCTCAGTTTGACCATGTTTCAGTACTTAAGAAATCAAATGTATATTTTGGCGGTCTGTGCATTAGCCATGTGGTTCAGTTTGAAGATGGTACGAAAAAAACCTTGGGAGTCATTCTACCGACTGAAACCCCACTTACATTTGAAACACATGTGCCTGAGCGTATGGAAATCATTTCCGGTGAGTGCCGTGTGCAGATTGCAGATAGCGAAGAAAGCGAACTGTTCCGTGCTGGTCAGTCTTTCTACGTGCCAGGCAATAGCCGTTTTAAAATCGAAACTGATGATGTATTAGATTACGTTTGTCATTTTGAAGGCTGATTTTATTATTTCATCTCCCTAACCGGACTGAAGCTGATCAGGAAATTTTCTGCCGAATCGGTTAAACTTCATTTATACAGAAATCCTGTGAAGCTGGCTTTGCAGGATTTTTCTTTTGCAGCATATTTCCCAAATTAATTTAGAGGTCGTTCATGGCTAAACCTGAGTATTTTTATGGCGTACATTCAGTTGAGTCATTACTGGAGCTTGAGCCTGAACGCGTCCTGACGCTGTTTACTCTGAAAGGTCGTGATGATCAGCGCTTAAAGCGTGTATTAGAGCTTGCTGAACCGTTTGGGATTAGTGTGCAACAGGCTAGTCGC
>NZ_DEZM01000106.1:0-16025 GCF_002364825.1 Acinetobacter sp. UBA3132
AGACCACGTTTTACAAGGCAAACATGTGCTGGGCGTTGCAGGTACGCATGGCAAAACGACCACAACGACCATGTTGGCGTGGGTACTGGATCAAGCGGGCTTAGAACCAGGCTTTTTGATTGGCGGCGTACCGCTCGGTTTTTCTGAAAGTGCACGTTTAGGTGGCGGCAAATACTTCTGTGTAGAAGCCGATGAATACGATTCTGCTTTCTTCGACAAGCGCTCCAAGTTCGTACATTACCATCCTAAGACTGCGATTCTGAATAATCTGGAATTTGATCATGCCGATATCTTTGATGATCTGGCCGCAATTCAAAAACAGTTCCATCATCTGGTACGCACTATTCCGTCTGAAGGTCGCATCATTGCACCGATTATGGAAACCAATATTGATGAAGTACTAGAGCAGGGCTGCTGGACACCGGTAGTTCGCACTTCACTGGATGCCAATGAAAAAGCTGAACTCTCTGCACAACAGTTGTCTGCTGATGGTTCATATTTTAAAGTGCTTCAGCATGGCGTAGTAAAAGGCGAAGTCAAATGGAATATGACGGGTCAGCACTCTGTTGCCAATGCTCTGGCAACTATTGCTGCTGCTGAGCATGTGGGTGTATCCATTCAAACCGCCTGTGAAGCACTCTCGAATTTTGGCGGTGTAAAACGCCGTATGGAGCTGCTCGATACGGTACGTGGTATCGAAGTCTATGATGATTTTGCCCATCATCCGACTGCAATTGATACTACCCTCGACGGCGCACGCAAGCGTCTGGGTGAACGTAAGCTTTGGGCGATTATTGAACCGCGTTCCAATACCATGCGTATGGGCAGTCACAAAGAGGGTTTGGCTTATTCAGCACGTCTGGCGGATGAAGTGATCTGGTATCAGCCAGAAGGTCTGGATTGGGATCTGCAACCTGTGATTGAGGCTGCACCAAATAAAGCTGTGGTAGCACGTACTTTGGATGAGATCATTCAAACTGTTGTTACTGAAGCAGGCGAGGGCGATGCTGTGGTGATCATGTCCAATGGCGGTTTTGGTGGCTTGCATCAGAAACTGATTAGCGCCTTACAGTAAATTATCTAAATCAATACTTGTAGTTTTTATTCCATAAAATTTCTCAAGGATCGTAGACACATGTCTACGATCCTTTTTTAATATTAAAAAATACTTAATTTTTTTAAGGAATTAACTATTTTACCAATGATCTAATCCTAAAGTCCTGCTAGCTTAAAGTCATTACATGTTTCTCAGCTGACAGTCGTCATAGCTAAATACGACTGCCAATCCTCCACAATAATCACTAAGAAGGATAGTTGCCATGTCAAATACAATGAAAGCAATGGTTTACTATGGCGCCAATGACATCCGTTTTGAAGAACGTCCCATCCCGAAAATCCTGCAACCCGATGATGCCATTATCAAACTGACTAAGGTCACGATCTGCGGGACCGACCTCGGCATCTAGAAAGGTAAAAATCCGGAAATTGAACAGGTGGCAAAAGAAAAAACCGGCGACTTTAATGGCCGGATTCTCGGTCATGAAGGCATTGGCATCATTGAAGAAGTCGGTTCAGCAGTCAAAAACTTTTAAAAAGGGTGATCGGGTCATTATTTCCTGCGTCAGCCGCTGCGGTACCTGTGAAAATTGCCAAAAACAGCTATATGCACACTGTCGTAATGAGGGTGGCTGGATTATGGGTTATATGATTGATGGTACCCATGCCGAATATGTCCGTACACCTTTTGCTGACACCTCTCTTTACCATTTACCTGAAGACTTAAATGAAGACGTCGCCGTCTTCCTGTCCGATATCCTGCCAACCTCACATGAAATTGGTGTGCAATATGGTGATGTCAAACCGGGTGACAATGTCGCGATCGTAGGTGCAGGACCAATCGGGATGAGTGCCTTGCTCACTGCTCAATTTTATTCTCCAGCCAATATTATTATGGTAGATATGGATGATAACCGGCTGGAATTTGCCAAAACAGTAGGTGCAACTCATACCGTTAACTCTGGTAAAGAAGATGCCATTCAAAAGATTTTAGAAATTACCGATGGACGCGGTGTCGACTGTGCCATTGAGGCGGTAGGGGTGGAACCGACCTGGAATATTTGCCAACATGTGGTGAAAGAGGGTGGACATATCGCCAACGTCGGCGTACATGGTAAAGCAGTGAATTTTGAACTGAACAAACTGTGGATTAAGAACCTGACCATTACTACCGGTCTGGTCAATGCCAATACCACTGGCATGCTGCTCAAGACCTGCTGTTCCGGCAAAATACCACTAGAAAAACTGGCCACGCATCACTTTAAATTTAACGAGTTTGAAAAGGCCTATGATGTGTTTAAACACGCGGCTGATGAAAAAGCCCTAAAAGTGATGATTGACATGAACTAATGCAAATCAGACAAAAAGAAGTCCGCCATGCGGACTTTTTTATTTTCAGTCTGGATTCACCAGATCAGAAATAGGGGACATAACCACGTTGTTTATAACCCTGAGGTGAAACCAGCTGTTGATGATTTTCGTCAACACGATACAAGATCTCGAGCAAGCCATCCAGATCTTGCTGGTTCAGATAATGCGGCTGAAAAGTGCTATGACCCAGCTTGGAAAAGAACGAAGCAATCTCGCTATGCTTATGTACATATTTCATCGACCACTCAGCAAAGCTTGGCGCTTCCACGGTTGTATCAGCGAAACGATACACCTGCTGATGCCGACGGTCTTTCGAAATACTTTGAAAAAGCTGCTCTACAATCTCAGGTTCACCCTGCAAACACTGGAAAAACTTTCCATGTGCATAATACAGTGCTCCATAGATCTGATGCTCATAATTGAACTTTCGTGCAATTGCTAAAATATCACTCAGGTCTTGTAATAGATCTTGTTCTGTTTCGATGCGCATACTGGCATAACAGAGTTGTAGCATGAATGATTCCTTTAAATTTCAAGTATTGATTTTATAGTCAATATATTGGGTTTAGGTTATTTTTTAATCAAATATCAGCTATTTCTTACACTGTTTTCAGTTTGCATTTTGTAGCTAAATTATTAAAAATTAAAGAGACATCATTGAAAAATAATTACTCGAATGATAATGCTTTTAATGAAGGTGAAACATGCTAAAAGATCTTTTCATCACGTTAAGCTTGTTATGTCTGTGTTTCGCGCTAGTCATCGTGTTGCATAGCTGGGGCTTGCAACGTGAGATTAACATGCTGATCAGCAGCATGCTATTAACTTGGGCACTATTGATTTGTGTGGATTATCGTACCTTTTTTCAGACCAGCATCTCCCTGATCATCGTTATTTTGATCATGCTGCAACAGTATGAACAGATTGTCTGGATGGGATTAGGACTCTTCAGCGGCACTCTGCTTTATAGACTGCCACAAGCCCATAAACAGGGCTTATCGTCTCTTATCCATTTGAACCTTTTTATTCCAACGGGGTGGTTTAAAAGGCTAAAGTCGCTACGTCATGTAAATTCCGATCACGCTTAAACATGACATGCACATAAGAGCATTGTGGAATAATTTTCAGCTGTTTCTGACGTGCAAATTCGACCAGAATATCCAGCATTTTACGGGCCACGCCTTTACCACGCAGTGCATGTGAGACCCAGGTATGGTCAGCAACAATGGTGTCCGGTTCACGCCATTGATAAGTAATTTCTGCTACGCGCTGACCATTGTCTTCCATGTAAAACACACCGCCGCGCTTTGAGTCCTGATGTTTGATGTTGCTCATTTTCTTACCTGTTGTACTAATCCAGGATCAACCTGTTATATCGTCATATCCTCATCCATTAAACATCTTATAGATGTTTAGTCCCATCTTTGAGTTAGATGAAGTCCTACTGAAGTACATCCCGTATGCTTTCATTTTTGTCAAACACCGACTTGGCAAAAGGGCAGAGTGGAATAATTTTCAGAGCATGCATTCTGGCAAAACCGACCGCAGCTTCGACCAGCTGCTGTCCAACACGTTGTCCGCGTAGGCTGTCATCCACCCAGGTATGATCAATAATGAACTTATCATCACCTGCCCGAGAATATGTCATTTCTGCCAGGCGCTGGTCTTTCTGCGCCACATACCATTCACCTTTAGTTCCTTGTTCTTGGTGTTCAATCTGCATAGGTTTACCTCAAGATTTTATCTCAGACTGCCATAGTCCTCAGCTTTACAATGTTACAATTTTTTTAATTCCGCTGAGTAAAATTACAGCCTGCCTCATGTGAAATTTTCTGGCAAAAGCATAGAATGTACCGATCCTGTATTGATCCTCCCTCATGTCTGCTTCTGCTCAACCTCTTTCTGTTACACGCCAATGGATCTGTGTGATTGCCCTGGCCTGTGCCGCTTTTATTTTTAATACGACCGAGTTTATTCCAGTAGCACTACTGAGCGATATAGGAAAGAGCTTTGCCATGACTCCAAGAGAAGTCGGGCTGATGCTGACCATTTATGCCTGGGTAGTCGCATTACTGTCTTTACCGATCATGCTGCTCACTAGAAATATTGAACGCCGTTTCCTGCTTACACTGCTATTTATGGTCTTTATTACCAGTCATGTGCTGTCTTATTTTGCCTGGAGTTTCATCGTCCTGGTTATCAGTCGGATCGGAATTGCAGTTGCTCATGCACTGTTCTGGTCAATCACGGCATCACTGGCAGTGCGTGTAGCACCGAAAGGAAAAGAATTTCAGGCCTTAGGCCTACTATCTACCGGTACCGCGATGGCAATGGTACTCGGAATTCCTTTTGGCCGGATGATTGGCGAAGCGTATGGCTGGCGTAACAGTTTTGGATTAATTGCGGTGATTGCCACGTTAGTCTGCTTTATTCTGGTTAAAACTTTGCCACATTTACCGAGTATTAATTCAGGCTCCTTTAGTAGTTTAAAGGGCCTGATCAAACGGCCCAGCCTGATGCTACTTTTTGTACTGACTGTATTGGTGATCAGCGCCCAGTTCACAGCCTATAGTTATATCGAACCTTTTGCGTTGAATGTAGCACATTTCAGTTCTGCACAGACCACAACATTGCTGCTGATCTACGGCGGAGCAGGCTTCCTGGGTTCCTACTTGTTTGGTAAATTTGCACCACAGTTTCCACGACTGACGATTCCATTTTTCACTTTAGGGCTGGGTATATCGATGCTCTTGCTATTGCCAATGTCAGTGAGCCTTTTTGGCTTAAATAGCCTGAGTCTTATGTGGGAAGTCAGTATTATTGGTTTTAGTCTGGCTTTACAGGCAAAGACTTTAAACCTCGCCTCAGATGCCACCGATGTAGCCATGGCAATCTTTTCAGGTTTATACAATGTCGGGATTGGTGGGGGTGCATTACTCGGCGGGATCGTGACCGCGCAAATTGGCTTGGGCAGTATCGGCTGGATGGGAGGATTACTGGCATTTTTTGGATTTGCGCTTAGTGTGTTTCTGGTACGCCGTCCTGATTTTCTTAAAGCTTAGTGAATGATTTTTGTAAATAAAATTGTATCCCTAATTAAAATCTGTCATGCTTAATTTACATTGAGCTATCGCTCAGACAAAATTTAGTTTGAACAAGGGGAGTAGCCTCCTCCAAACGTTTAAGAATGAAATTTCAGTTTTTGAACGTGTCAGAATATCGTCATTACACTTTGCAAAAAGTCGGTATCTGAGCATCTTTAGGTTACACTTGATATAAAAAAGTGAAACACTAAGATGTAGGCAAGACCTTGATCATGTTGTTATAGATGTTTTTCATCTGGCAGCTGGTCAAGGTTTTTTTATGGCCAGTCGTCCGATGTGGAGAATTCACATGGAAACAATTGGTACGCTCTGGCTGTATCTTGTCTTTTTCGCAATTGTCGCCGTCATGCTGGTGATCGATTTAGTCGGCTTTAAACATCAGCATGGTCAGGAAGTAAAAGTCCGTACCGCTGCCTACTGGAGTATTGCCTGGGTCAGTGTCGCGACTTTATTTGGTGGTGGATTATGGCTGTATCTGGAGCAGACTGCAGGTGCGGCAATTGCCAATACCAAGGTCATGGAATACTTTGCTGGTTATCTGCTGGAAAAATCCCTAGCAATTGATAATGTCTTTGTCTGGCTGATGATCTTTGCCGCCTTTGCCATTCCACCAGCGCTACAACGTAAATTGCTGTTATATGGTGTACTGGGTGCGATTGTGCTCAGAACCATCTTCATTTTTATTGGTGCCTGGTTTGTACAGGAGTTCTCGTGGATTCTGTATCTCTTCGGTGCGTTCCTGGTGTATACCGGCTTCAAATTCCTGCGTGGTCAGCATGAAGAAGACAGCAATATTGAAGATATGGCCATTCTGAAATGGCTACGTAAACATATGCGTATTACCCCGCAACTTCAGGGCGATAAATTCTTTGTCCGTCAAAATGGTTTGCTTTGGGCAACGCCGTTATTCTTGGTGCTGATTCTGGTCGAAGCCTCTGATGTGATCTTCGCAGTCGATTCTATTCCTGCTATTTTTGCTGTCACCACCGACCCCTTCATTGTGCTTACTGCGAACCTGATGGCAATTTTAGGCCTGCGTGCAATGTTCTTCCTGCTCTCGGGTGCAGCCTCAAAAATGCATTATCTGCCTTATGGTCTAGGTTTGATTCTGGTCTTTATCGGCTTTAAGATGCTGATGCTGGATGTATTCCATATGCCGATCTGGATTTCACTGAGCTTTATTGTGATTGTCTTGACGGTGACTGCGATCTTGTCGATTCGTCATAGCAAGAAACATAACGAAACTACGCTGTAAGATTAAGCATCAAGAAAGCCTGCATCAGCAGGCTTTTTTTATTTGTCTACAAGCTTGGCTGCACACACACGCTCTGTTGAAATTACGCGTGATTATTTGATCTCATAAAAAATACATATGGTTAAATATGAATGTTCATATAAACATGCTAATTTTTTCAGCTACAATCAATCGAAAAAATCAAAAAGCGCAGGTTTTAAATGTCTTCTATCATTGCAACGACGGCAATACGCGGTCGCTTCCTGGATATCAAGAATACGGTTGCCCAAGCGCGTGAAATTCACGACCAAGTGCGATATGTAGAAGATGGCTTGCTCATCAGCCAGAATGGTGAGATTCAATGGTTTGGCAGCTGGGAAGAGGGGCAGCAGCATCTGCCTGAAGGAGTGCAGGTAGCTCATTATCCTGAGCAGCTGATCGTGCCAGGTTTTATTGATACCCATATCCATTTCCCGCAAACCGAAATGGTCGGTGCTTATGGTGAACAACTTCTAGAATGGTTAAATACCTATACTTTTCCGACTGAAATCCAGTTTCAGGATCCAGCTTATTCAGAAAAAATTGCCGAGTTTTTTGTAGAAGAATTACTTAAAAACGGCACCACGACCGCATTGGTCTTTTGTACCGTCCATCCTGAATCAGTCAATGCTTTATTTAATGCAGCGACGACGCGTAATATGCGTCTGATTGCGGGTAAAGTGCTAATGGACCGTCATGCACCGGAAGCACTGACGGACACCGCAGAAACAGCGTATACCGATTCTAAAAAATTGATTGAAAAGTGGCATGGCAAGGGCCGTAACCTGTATGCGATCACGCCACGCTTTGCTCCAACTTCAACAGCTGAACAGCTAGAAAAAGCAGGACAACTTAAAGCGGAATATCCGGATGTGTATGTGCATACTCATTTAAGTGAAAACAAGAATGAGATTGCCTGGGTCAAGGAATTGTTCCCGGAACATCAAAGTTATTTAGATGTTTACCATCACTATGGTCTGACCGGTTCTAAATCGGTATTTGCGCATTGTGTGCATCTGGAAGAGCAGGAGTGGGATTGCATGCATCAGACCGACTCGGCTATTGCCTTCTGTCCAACCTCAAATCTGTTCCTGGGCAGTGGTTTATTCCCTTTGAAAAAGGCCTGGGACAAAGGCGTTAAAGTGGGACTGGGCACCGATATCGGAGCAGGGACCTCATTTAATCAGCTGCAAACCCTGAATGAAGCCTATAAGGTGCAGCAGTTACAAGGTAATAAACTGTCTGCCTTTGAATCGCTATATCATGCGACACTAGGCGGGGCCAAAGCCTTGAGTCTGGAGGATCAACTCGGCAACTTTAATATCGGTAAAGAAGCCGACTTTGTTGTATTAGATCTGAATGCGACGGCGTTACAACAGCTGCGTCAAAGCAAAGCCAAAAATATTGAAGATGCATTTTTTGCACTGATTATGCTGGGTGATGACCGTAATATTGCAGCGACTTATGTTTCTGGAGAGGCGGTTTATGTCAAAACAACAGCTCAGGAAAAAGCCTGAAAAATCGCGCCGTCGCACATGGTTCATGTTATCAGCAATAGCCATTGGCTGCGCTTTTTTACTCAAGCGCGATTCACAATTGCCGAAAAAATGATTACATTAAAACAGGGCAAAACAGGTGCATCTGCCTGCTGGATGTATTAAAATTACTGATATATCAGGTGTTGCAGGTCAACACCTTTTTTATTTTGCTATTTTTACTTTTTAGGTATCTACCCATGACCGTTCAAATGAGCGTAATGATTTCCGCTGAAGAAATTCAAGCTAAAGTCAAAGAGCTTGGTGCTCAAATCGATGCACACTATGCCAATAGTGACAAAGAACTTGTGCTCATCGGTTTGTTACGCGGTTCAGTGATTTTTATGGCCGATTTATGTCGTGTAATTTCAAAACCACATGAACTGGATTTCATGACGGTATCCAGTTATGGCGGTGGCACGGTATCGTCACGTGATGTAAAAATCCTGAAAGATTTAGACGGTGAAATCCGTGGTAAAGATGTACTGGTGGTAGAAGACATCATCGATTCCGGCAACACCCTGAGCAAAGTTCTGGAAATTCTGCACACCCGTAACCCAAACTCGATTCAGCTCTGTACCTTGGTCAGCAAACCTTCACGCCGTGAAATTAATCTGGATGTGCAGTTCCTTGGCTTTGAAGTTGAAGACAAGTTTATTGTCGGTTACGGTCTGGACTATGACCAGAAGTATCGCCATTTGCCTTTTATTGGTGAAATTGGTCTTTAAGAGATCCAACTTTCAAAAGTGGCGACAGCCACTTTTTTTATGTCTGCTTCACATGAACAAAAAGCTAACATTCCGTTTCAGGACTTCGCTAGATTGAAGACTTGACTTATCCGATGATGATTTCTGAACATGACTTAAAAACAAAGACATGATAAGAAAGGAGCATACATATGTGGTCACTTATAGTTGCAATTGTTATTGGTTTTATCGCAGGTTTAATTGCGCGTGCAATCCATCCTGGAGATGACAAGGCAGGCTTTATTATGACAACCCTACTGGGGATTGCCGGTTCATTACTTGCGACCTATGGCGGTCGGATGCTAGGTCTTTATGAGGAAGGTTCAGCAGCAGGCTTTATTGCTTCGGTGATTGGTGCCATTATCATTCTGTTTATCTACAACATGGTCACCAAACGCAGAACTGTCTAAATATTTAATTGAATAATTTCTGTTTTGCATTGAAAAAAGCACCCTGTCGGGTGCTTTTTTATTGCTGGGTTTTTAAAGATTCAATTCAAAGCTTCTGCTCTCGATATACTTCAGATGACCAAGCGAAAGTTAAGATTAAAGACCAAGTTCTGTCAGAATCTTTTCAATCTGTTCAGCTGGATAGGCACCCATGACTTTAAAACCATTCGAGAAAATAATTGCTGGGGTACCCTGAATATTTAGGGATTTAGCCAAGGCCAAGTTGCGTTCTACCGGATTGGCGCAGCGTTTGCCAGATTTAGGCTGAATACCTTTACTAATCAGATCATCCCAGGCTTGAGCCGGATTTTTTTCACAATAAATCTGTCGTGAAGGAGCTATAGATTGCGCTTTCAGTGGCAGAACAAAAGTGTAAATAGTTACGTCATTGAGCTTTTTAAGTTCTAGTTCAAGCTGTTTGCAATAGGGGCAATTGGGGTCAGAAAAAATCGCCAGCTGACGCTTGCCAGTGCCTCTTACTGTTTTCAATGCATCCTGTAAAGGCAGCTTTTTCCAGTCGATACTGTTCTGTTTCAGCACCAGATCCCGGGTAAGATTTTGCTTATCGGCAAGGCGAATCATAGACCCACCGATGAGATGCTTGGCATCCTCGTTCAGGTAAACCACTTGTCCATCCATAGAACCACTATAGATCCCTTTCATTTCAGTAGTCTGAAGATTTTCAATCTTCAGGTCTGGGCTATGTTTGGCCAAGTTAGCTTTGACTGTATTGATATCGGCAAAGCTAAGGCTCGTAGCCAATACCGTCATGGCCAGCAGTAGGATAGGTTTCAGCATGAATCTCCTGCTCATGTCAGAGTAAAGTAGTGCTGATTCTATGCGTTTTATGCAGAAAAATCAGATGATTTATGTACTGTCATGTTTTAGTATTTTTAATGTTTCACGTGGAACATAAACTACTTATGAAATAGAAGTAACCGGATTAATCTCTACAGAAATATGCACGATTTCTTCATGAATAGAAATAGCGTCGCGTACCTGATCAGGACTTAGATCTAGCGTAGTCTCCAGCGCCACAAAACAGGCAAACTTGCCTTTCCCAACGCGGGAAACATGCAGGTCAGACAGTTTTACTAAAGGACCAAATTCCGCGACAACTTCCCGGATTTCATCTACCACTGGTGCATCCATATCGGCATCCAGCAGGGTTTTGGCAGTCTGTTTCAATAAACCAATAGACCAGCGTGCGACCAGAACTGAGCCAACAATCCCGAGCACAGCATCCAGAATATCCCAGCCGAAATACTTACCGGCAAGCAGGGCTATGATGGCAAAGACTGAAGTCAGGGCATCTGCTACTACATGCATAAATGCTGCCTGATGATTCAGGTCATGCTGATGGTCAGAATGGCTAGGATGATGCTCATGATCGTAGTGATGCCCATGAGCATGTTCATGTCCACCATCATGCAGCAACCAGGCACAGACCAGATTAATAAATAAACCTAAAATCGCAATAGGAATGGCTTCGTTATAGTGAATCTCTACCGGAGCAAACAGGCGTTCAATCGAATGGAAAGCCATAAAGCCCGCTATCACCAATAGCATGATGGCACTACTATAACCTGCCAGAATTTCAATGCGCCAGGTCCCCATATTAAAACGAGGATCATCGGCATAATGACGTGCTGCTTTGTAGGCGGCAAAGGCAAGTCCCAAGGCCAGGACATGGGAACTCATATGCCAGCCATCTGCCAGCAAGGCCATGGATTGAAAAACCCAGCCACCCATGATCTCAAATACCATCATCACGGCAGTCAGGATTGTGGCGAGCAGTATTTTCTTCTGTGCCAGTGGATTGCCTTGATCAAACTGATGGTTGTGCTGTGGAACGGTATTGTTTTGCATTCGAGTGGTCTTATTTATATACTCCCCCTTAGTATATTTATTTTTGGAGACTTGGGGTGAGTCATTTGCATGAAGATAAAAAAATATTAAATCGTGTACGGCGTTTAAAAGGTCAGATTCATGCGGTGGAAGCCTCACTGACACAGCAAGAACCCAGCTGTATTGATGTGCTACAACAGGTTGCGGCCATCAAGGGGGCGGTGAATGGTCTGATGAATGAACTGATCGAGGAGCACCTTAGAGAGCATGTAATCAAAGATCCAGAAGCTGTCAATGAACAGGATCTTCAGGAATTTTTAAAATTGCTCAAGCGTTATGGCTGATTTTTTCTGTCGAATATTTTCGTTTTGTTTACAGCAAGATAATTGACCACTTTTTCATCTAACCGATACACTGCTTTCCATTCAAATTTTTATTCGACATCATTTTTCTGAAAGCGTGATGTTGAACTTCTATGGCAGCAGCATGACAATAAATACCACATGGCAACCATTCGCCATGGTTAGCCTTACATTGATTATGGGGACTATCGGCACGGCACTGGCCAGTCCGCTTTACCCTATTTATCAACAGGTTTGGCATCTATCTCCAAGCCAGATTACTTATATTTTTGTCGCCTATATGTTTGGCTGTCTAGGCACTCTGTTGTTTCTGGGACGAACCAGTAACAGTATTGGTTTTTTAAGAACCTTACAAATCGGCTTGGTATTTATCAGTATAGGCTTAATCATTTCCGTCTTTGCAGACAATGCAGTGATTTTATCAGTGGGGCGTTTCATTATCGGCATTGCCTCGGGTCTCATGACCACTTCTGCCATGATTGGCATGATACAAACCATTCCAGAGAGTCATAAGCAGTTTGCGCCGCAACTGGTATCAATCCTGACTGCGGTTGGCTTTGGTTTGGGTCCTTTGGTCGGCGGAATCATTGCGCAGTTTTCTCAGATGCCACTGATCACTCCATATCTACCTATTATTTGGGGGGCAGTACTGTGTTTTATTGGCTTGTTCTGGTTAAAAGTGCCAGCATTTGAACGTCAGCCCTTTAGTATTGCACCGAAATTACTGCGTCCTGAGCCTCAATATCATGCTTTGTTTATGATCGTGGGTTTGACCGCATTTTGTGCCTTTGCTGCCTTTAGTTTATTTGCCTCACTGTCGCCCTCTTTTCTGCAGGATATTCTGCCTTGGCATGGGCCTCTAGTCAGTGGTACCGCCATCACCTGCATTTTGTTGATTTCTGCCATGGTGCAGTTCTTTGCTAAAGCGGTTGCTGCAAAGAAATGTCTGAATATTGGCTTGATCATTATGTTTGCGAGTCTGATAAGTCTTGCACTGTGTATGCTCCTCAAAACGAGCATCTTATTCTTTGTCAGTGATATTCTGTTTGGAATTGGACATGGTTTTGCCCTGATGGGCGCATTTGGCGTGATTCATGCAATCACAACCTTACAGAATCGGGCCGCAGTCATGTCGACCTATCTGTTTGTGGGTTATTTAGGCACAATTGTGCCAATTATTGCAGTGGGTTATCTGGCCGATCATTTTGGCTTGGGTTTTGCTGTTATCAGCTTCTGTGCGGTGATTAGTATTTTATGTGTAGTTCTCTGGGTATCACATCAGAAACTGCATGTAAAAGCCTGATAAAAAAACCCTCTATGGAGGGCTTTTTTATATATCTTGAAGATTATTTTCCAATACAGAACGATCCAAAGATCTTGCCCAGTAGATCATCCGCACTAAAGTCACCGGTGATCTCACCTAGAGCATTCTGTGCCAGACGCAAGGATTCTGCCACTAACTCACCTGCGTTATATATTACCAGTTGTTCACGAGCTTCAGCTAGATACACCTGGGTACGCTTCATTGCGTCTAAATGACGGGTACGGGCAATAAAGGTATCTTCTTCAGGCTGGAAGCCTGCATGCGCTGTAATCGCCTCTATGAGCGCTTGAACGCCCATTTCCTGCTTGGCTGAGACAGTGATATGACGGAAACCCTGAAAATCACCGATGATAGCTTCGGCACCGGTCAAATCTGCTTTATTACCAATCAGCATCAGGCGTTTCGGTTCAATATGTTCAGCAAAATATTCCTGTGCCAGTTGTAATGGATCATCACCCTGACTCAGGTCATAGACCAGCAACAGCAGATCTGCCTGTTCAATTTCCTTGATTGCACGACGAATCCCTTCTTTTTCCACGATATCACCTGTTTCACGCAGACCGGCAGTATCAGTCAGGGTAATTGGCAAACCATTTAAGGTAATTTTCTCATGCAAAACGTCACGTGTCGTACCCGCAATATCGGTCACAATGGCGCGTTCAATCCCGGCCAAAGCATTTAGCAATGACGATTTACCGGCATTGGGTTTACCGGCAATGACCACCTGCAAACCTTCACGTAGAAGCTGGCCCTGACGTGCAGATTGCTGTACTTGAGTGACTGCACTGGATACGCGATCTAGCAGATTTAGAATCTTGCCATCCGCCAGAAAATCAATTTCTTCTTCAGGGAAATCAATTGCCGCTTCTACATGCAGACGCAAATGAATCAGCTGCTCAAGTACGGCATTCACCTTGGTCGAAAATGCGCCTTGCAGAGAACGTACTGCCGAACGTGCAGCCGCTTGCGATGTCGCATCAATCAGGTCAGCAATGGCTTCAGCCTGGACCAGATCCAGCTTGCCATTTTCAAAGGCACGCATGGAGAATTCACCTGCTTTGGCTGCTGTTGCCCCAAGTTCCAACAAACGTGCCAGCAGGGCATTCTGAATCACCGGACCACCATGGCCTTGTAGTTCAACCACATCTTCGCCCGTGAAAGAGTTTGGATTCGGGAAGCAGATCACTAAACCTTCATCCATGACTTCACCTGCCGCATCATAGAACTGGCGAAAACCAGCAAATCGGGCTTTTGGCAGGTCTTTGCGGGTCAGGGCCTGAGCAATCTCATAAGATTTTGGACCAGACAGACGAATCACCCCAACGCCGCCACGTCCCGGTGGTGTCGCAATCGCAGCAATCGTAGTGGTTGGGTTGAGCATAAAATTCACCTGCAGAAGAACAAAAAGTACAGCCAAAAAAAATCCGCCTAAGATTACCATCTTAAGCGGATTTATTCAGCCCGTCAGTTCAACTTAGTTGACTGGCTTTGCCTCATCACGTTGTGCACGATCTTTGGCAACAGACTTGTTGATCAAGCTTTGCTGCAGGATGGTAATCAGGTTGTTGACAATCCAGTACAGCACCAGACCAGCCGGGAAGAACAGTAAGAATACTGTAAAAATCACTGGCATGATCTTGAACACTTTCGCCTGCATTGGATCAGTCGGTTGTGGGTTCAACGACTGCTGGATATACATGGTTGCACCCATCAGCAATGGCAGGATGAACCAAGGATCCATTGAAGATAAATCCTGAATCCACAGCATCCATGGTGCATGACGCAGTTCCACAGATTCCATCAGTACCCAGTACAATGCTAGGAAGATTGGCATTTGCAGCAAGAGCGGTAAACAGCCGGCAAGTGGATTTACCTGCTCGCGTTTGTACAGTGCCATCATCTCTTGAGAGAAGCGCATACGGTCTTCACCGAACTCTTCTTTCATACGCTGCATTTCTGGCGCAATCACACGCATTTTCGCCATAGAGCGGTAACTCTTCGATGACAATGGCCACAGGATCAGTTTTACCAGAATAGTCAACAGAATGATCGCCCAGCCCCAGTTACCTACCAGGCCATGGAAAAATTCCAGACCAACAAATAGTAGTTTGGCAATCGGCCATAACCAGCCATAATCTACAGTCTGGTTCAGACCTGTTGCCAGATCTTTGAGCTCTGACTGGATTTTTGGACCAGAATAGAAGGTCGCATCAATTTCAGCCACAGTACCGGCAGGTACATTGAAGGTCGGAGAGGTAAAGCCAATGATATTCATGTTATCAGTTGACTTACGTGATTCCAGCTTCGCCGTATAGGCCTCGCCATTGCCCTGCGTCAGTTTCAGGTTACCTGGTACCCATGCACTGACAAAGTAGTGCTGCACCATCGCAACCCAGCCGCCTTTGGCTTCAGTGCTGAGTTTTTCTTCAACAAAGTTGTCAAATTTCAACTTGTTGTAATGCTCATCCGGGGTACCCCAAGCGCCACCCAAGAAAGTACCTAAAGTAAAGATACCTTGATCGGATTTGCCTGGATCCTCAGAATTGTCACGCTTGATCTGGCCAAACATTTGACCTTGCCAAGCCTGTCCACTGCGGTTGATAACCTTGTGGTTCACGACAACTGGATATTCACCTTCAGTAAAATTGAAGGTTTTGATAATTTCTACACCATCTGCCGTCTTGAATACCATTGGCACAGACAGAACTTTTACATTCTCGCCATCTTTATTTTTGACTGCCTTGGCATCTGCCAGGGTATAAGCAGTTTTTTCCAGCTCATAGCTTGGACGGCCATTACGGCTGCTGTCCGGTCCATTTAGACCAATTAAACCTGACTGCGCGACATAAGTACGTTTCGCATCGCTTTCCAGCATGACGAAAGGTTCATCGCTGTCTTTGTTTTTGTCATGATTGAGTAATTCAACACGAACAATATCACCACCTTTAGGATTAATC
>NZ_DEZM01000108.1:0-30757 GCF_002364825.1 Acinetobacter sp. UBA3132
TTTATATAAATAAGAAATTAAATCCTAAAAATCAAATGTATAAACATTAATCTATTCTTAAAAGTGACCAGTGATACTTTGTCGGATTTTGTCGAGCGTGGTCGGGGTCGCAGTCTGTTCTGGTTCCGCTTGATGAATTGGTAGTGAAATGATGGCTTCCAATCCACCTTCAGGTCCATTATGAATGTATAGTTCACCAGAATGAATATCGACAATCCGTTTTACAATGGCCAGTCCCAAGCCACTACCCTGAACAGTACGAGCCGAATTACCTCGTACAAAAGGCTGCATGAGATCTTCAATTTGATCCTCTGGAATGCCTTCACCATGATCAGCCACTTTGATTAACAGTCGATCCTGTTCAATCTGGGCCGAGAGTTCAACTGGTTCGGCACCATAGCGTTTTGAATTGTTAATCAAGTTACCAATCAATCGTTTAAGCGACATACTGCGGGCTTGGATTAGCGGTAATTCCTGAGGCGTAAAGCGGATATCAAGCGGCTTAAACTGGGTAACCAGTTCTTGTAGTAGGGTATTGACATTGGTTTCTTGTGGCTCTTCATCGGAACCATCGCGCATAAAGGAAATAAACTGATTTAAAATTGCATCCATGTCCTCGACATCATAAATCAGACCTTCTTTGAGGAAATCTTCGTCTGGCATCATCTCGGCACTCAGGCGGATACGAGTCAGAGGCGTGCGCAAATCATGTGAAATACCAGCGAGCATAATCCGGCGTTCACGCTCGGTCTGTTCTAGCGTGTAGATCATATGGTTAAAGGCATTGTTTACTTGACGGATTTCAAGTGGCCCATGATTGGTATCCAGATAGGGTGCAGAACCAGTTGCACTATAGCTATTCGCGGCTTCCTGTAAGCGACGTAGCGGACGATTCAGCTGACGGACCAAAGTCAGAATAATAATGCCAGCAATCAATGGTGTACCCAGCAACCAGCCAAAAATCAGTTCAGGGCTATAGTTAGCATAGGTTTTTAAAGGTTCACGAACCCAATGACCATTCATTTCAGGCGTTTGAATCCAGATCTGTGGACTCGGCTTAAACTGGAAATATACAGTTGCCCGGTCAATACGTAATTCTTTTGCCAGCTTTTCCTCAATTTTACTGGTAAAAAATTCGGCAATCACTTTTTCACGAATATTGGGATACTGTGCAGGGTCGGTAATATACTCAATCCCAATACGGCTTTTTAAATAATCATCGATATCTACTTCCTGATCATGGTGATACAGGCGCAGGCTAGGATTATTCAGGATTTCCAGTTCAACAGCGAGATAGCGGGCATGTTGCTGAATTTCCGGCAAATAAAGAGTTCGCCAGAAAAACCAAATCGACATCACCAGACTGAACAGGACCACAAAAACCACAAGTACCGCGGTTCGCATTGCAGCTGAACGTGGCTTGATTTTGTCGAGAAAACGTTCCATACGGGTACGTTTCTTTTCCGAGTAATGGACAAAATCAGTAAATTCTTGTGGGTCGATGGGGTCAAGTTTCACACCAGCATCCTGTGGGCGTTTTCCAGATTTTACAGAAATATTCTTGGGATAGAATCTTAACTGCCTGTGTCTTTAATAAAAGACTTTTCAATAAATAAAATACTGTTATTCCAGTAAAACTGTGCCATTCGCTGAACTTGTAAAGTTCCATGCCAGCCAGGAATGCAAGTTTGGCTCAGACAGCAGCGAATGGCATTTAGAGACAATAGACGAAGGTAATCCTTATCCCTTTATAGTTTTTCTTATTCAGCACCATCTGGAACAAAGACATAACCCACACCCCATACGGTCTGGATATAACGCGCACGAGCCGGATTTTCCTCTACCAGACGACGCAGGCGAGACACTTGCACATCAATCGAACGTTCCATTGCCCCCCATTCACGACCACGTGCCAGATTCATCAGCTTGTCACGTGTTAACGGTTCACGTGGATGCTGTACTAAGGCTTTTAATACAGCAAATTCACCTGTTGTGAGGGTTACCACCTGACCTTCGCGAGTCAAGGTGCGGGTAGAAAGATCAAGTGACCATGGACCAAAGCTAACCACTTCCATTTGCTGGCTTGGCGCACCTGGTACTTCACGCACCTGGCGACGTAATATGGCGCGGATACGTGCTAATAACTCATTTGGATTGAATGGCTTTGGTAGATAGTCATCTGCACCGGCTTCAAGTCCTGCGATACGATCCGAGTCGCTACCACGTGCTGTCAGCATGATGATTGGTGTATCGATATTGGACTGGCGTAAACGACGACAGATACTCAGACCATCCTCAACAGGAAGCATAAAGTCGAGCACGATCAGAGAAAACAGTTCTCGCTGCAGCAGTCGGTCCATTTGAGTAGCATCATGCGCAGTCTTGACCACAAAACCCTTATCTTCTAAAAAGCGTTGCAGCAAGGTACGTAAACGGACATCGTCATCGACAACCAGAATGCGTTCTACCCGATCGGTTTCGGTATGTACTGCATCGGTTTTTTCAGCGGGTACAACTAAACTCATAAGGTGCTCCTTTATTCTTTATTGTCGTCTTAAACAAAAACTAATAGATGTCTTGAGTATACGATTCATTTATAGCGATTGACTATGCTCTAAAGCAACAAAAATTGCAGTTAAAATCAAGGGATGGATACCAAATATATACAGGTAAATGATAAAAGTTTCGCAAATATGAGGGAGTCATTGCCTGGATCTAAACGTCATTCTTCAAATATTGAACAACACTGTCATAATTCATAAAGATAAATTAATAAAAACAATTGTGGATTTTATAGGCCTGGTCTTTATAATCATGCCATTTAGTACTTATCCTTGTGGGATCAAACACGATGACTGACTTAGTTCAGCAGTTGGCAAAAGAACTTGCCGTACGTCCAACTCAAGTAGAAGCTGCCATCAAACTTATTGATGAAGGTGCCAGTGTTCCATTTATTGCACGTTACCGTAAAGAAGTAACGCAGGGCTTAGACGATACGCAACTACGCCAGCTCGATACGCGTTTATCATACTTGCGTGATTTGTATGAGCGCCGTGAAAAGGTGATTGAATCACTCAAAGAACAAGATAAATTATCTGATGATTTATTGGCGCGGGTAAATGCGGCAGAAACCAAAAATGCATTAGAAGAAATTTACGCGCCGTACCGTCCAAAACGTACCAGTAAATCATTCAAAGCCAAAGAAGCTGGTCTTGGTCCGATTGCAGAAAAAATCTTTGCTGAAGCGGTTGATCCTGCCGAAGCACTTGCGGGCTTTAGCCATGAAGATTATCCAGATCAAGAAAGCCAGTTGGATGCGATCCAGCACATCCTGATTGATGACTGGGCACAGAACATTGTGCTGACCACTGAGCTGAAAGCGACATTTGCAAAAACTGCCATTTTAAAAAGTTTGGTTGCTTCTGATGAGAAAAAAGAAGTTGGCAAGAAATTCCGTGATTACTTCGATTTCTCTGAAAACCTGAACAAAGTTCCTTCGCATCGTTTGTTGGCAATGCTGCGTGGCCGTCAGGAAAATGTCTTGGGCCTGAAAGTGGATGGCGAAGACGATGCTCCATTGGCACGTATTGAAACAGAATATAATCTGGATGCCATTCAGCCCCAGTCTCGTCAGGATTTCCTGAAACAGACTGCGAAACTGTTCTGGCTGGGTAAAGTCCGCCCGACGATTGAGCATTCTTTATTGACTGAAAAACGTCTGGCTGCTGAATCTGAAGCAATGAACGTATTTGCGGAAAACTTACGTCACTTACTGCTTTCTGCACCTGCTGGCGCGCGTACGACGCTGGGCGTTGACCCAGGTATCCGTACTGGTGTGAAACTGGCAGTCGTGAATGAATCAGGCGATGTCCTGGCACATAGCACCATTTATCCATTTGCTCCAAAAGATGATAAAGAAGGTTCACTGACCGAGCTGGCGCGTTTATGCCGTGAGTTTAATGTTGACCTGATTGCGATTGGTAATGGTACGGCAAGCCGTGAAACTGAAGCGCTAGTAGCTGAAATGATGGCAGCAAACAGTGACCTGAAACTGACCCGCGTTTCTGTGTCTGAAGCAGGTGCTTCTGTTTATTCTGCTTCTGAATTGGCTTCTCAAGAACTTCCAGAGCTGGATGTGTCGATTCGTGGTGCAGTTTCAATTGCACGCCGTCTGCAAGACCCTCTTGCTGAACTGGTGAAAATCGATCCAAAATCGATTGGTGTAGGTCAGTATCAACATGATGTGAATCAGACTGGCCTGGCGAAAACCCTTGAAGCAGTGGTAGAAGACTGCGTGAACTCGGTGGGTGTTGATGTCAATACTGCATCTTCTGCAATTTTGGGTTATATCGCCGGTCTGAATAAATCGATTGCACAGCAGATCGTAGATTTCCGTAAGGAAAATGGCCGTTTTGATAACCGTCAGTCGTTGAAAAAAGTGCCACGTTTAGGCGAACGTACTTTTGAACAGGCTGCGGGCTTCTTGCGTATTCTAGATGGCTCTGAGCCACTGGATGCTTCTGCAGTACACCCTGAATCATATACGCTTGTGTCTAAAATTGTTGAAGCGAAAGCAACAACGGTAAAAGACATTATTGGCAATACTGAAATTATTTGCCAGGTAAATCCTGAAGAGTTTGTAGATGATAAATTCGGTCTGCCAACGATTCAAGACGTATTGGCAGAGCTGGAAAAACCGGGTCGTGACCCGCGTCCAGAATTCCGTACCGCCAAGTTCCGTGATGATATTACTGAAGTTGCACAATTGTCTGAAGGCATGCAGCTGGAAGGCGTAGTGACCAACGTGACTAATTTCGGCGCATTTGTCGATGTTGGTGTTCATCAAGACGGTTTAGTGCATATTTCTGAACTTGCCAATGAATTTGTCGCAGATCCGCATAAAGTGGTGAAACCGGGTCAAATCGTGCAAGTGCGTGTATTGAATGTCGATGCTGAACGTAACCGCGTGAACCTGTCGATGCGCCCTGAAGGTTCTGCTGCTCCGGCAAAAGCCCCACGTCAACCACGCCGTGAAAACAATGAAGCACGTGGTGAACGTAAGCCTCAAGGCAAACGTCCACAGCAAGCACGTCCGCAAGGTGAGCGTCCTCAGGGCAAGAAACCGCAAGTGGCTAAACCACAGGAGCAAAAAATTGGTGGTTTAGGTGCATTGTTATTACAGGCGGGGATTAAAGGTTCGAAATAATCTTTAGTTGTTAATAAAAAAACCTCCCAATCGGGAGGTTTTCTTTATATTTTCTTTAGTAATTCAAATCCATTACTTTTTTCTAAGCCTAGAAAAATATTAGTCACATTATCTAATGCTTTAAAATTCCGAATCATTTTTGCTAACTTTTCAGTTTCATTTATTAGGTTAGAATTGCTCTCATAAATTTCTACTAATTTTTTTCCAATAGTTGTTAAACGAATACAATTTAATTTTATTTGATCTTCTGTTTCGATCAACAATATATATTTATGATTAGGTGATTTACGAAGCACAGTAAATTTTTTTGATTCATTTTGGAAAGATAATTCGAAATTTTTTAAAGTATTCGTATAGCGTCCTTCAAATTCAATTCCTTCTAGTATTTTTAAATCAATCAGCTCTTCTAAATCGAACTGAGTTATATTTTTAAACCAACTACTTTTAGCTTCTTGAGGGTCATTCAGATAAATAAGTCTGCCTGCTGTATATGAAATTAATTTAATTAAATTTTCTAAGTGAGTTTTACTCATCATTGATAATGTATTTAAAACTAAATAATTTACACTATTAGGAGAAGCTGTTTCTTCAGCTAATATCCTACCCCATAAATCTTGTAATTCTTCTTCAGAAACTTCTTTGCCATAATTTATCCACTTATTAAAAAATGTTTCTGAAATCTGTTCATCACTAATTTCTTCATCATTTTTTTCAGCTAAATGTTCATAGGCTTTGCTCAAACATTTACCTAAGTTTTCAGATTGATTTTGTTTGTTTTGAGCAAGAATTAAGCCTAAGGTAGAAGTAGGGTTTCCAATTTGATCTTCAATAAGCAAAAACTTGCCATCCCGATATTCTGCTAGGCCATTTTCAATTAATGCAATATCTTTTTTAGTTTGAGCTGCTGAAAGATCATCTAGTCTCTTTCCTTCTCGAAGCTTTTTAGAGAATAGTAAGTCTGTAAGTTTTCCAATTCCTTTATTCGCTGCCGTTGTTGCCACATCGGTAGCAGCTTTAATAACTTCTTGTTCCATCTTCATAATTATTAAGTTTAATTATTTTTATAATATCTAAAAACCTCCCAATCGGGAGGTTTTTTTATTGAAAATCTTTTACGAATTAATCATCGGAACAATCCAGCTGGTAATGATCAGCAAAATACCCAGATGCCCCAGTTTTCGTGTCACATAAACCAGTTTCGACGGTGGCTGTTCCAGTCGTTTTGCATATTCTTCCATGCTAATTCCAGACTTACCTTTACTGGTATATAAAAACACCCCCAAGTCGATACAGATCAGAATCGTACCAATATCGGCCACCAGTTCCATCAGCTCAAATTGCTGGGTATATAGCGACATGCCAACGCTATAGATCAGATAAAGAGCAAAGGCAATACAGGCATATTGCAGGACCACTAAAAACTTCTGCATAAATCTCAACAGCTCAAAAAATTAAGGCAATTATACAAATAATCGGGCAGCTGCGGCCAATTACAAGGCTTGCATCAGGTCGGCAAAATTCTGTTTCTCGACCAGTTCCAGAAATTCATCGCCCAGACGCTGACTTTCAGCAATACATTGCTTCCAGAGCTGAATCCGCTGAGTTTGATCCAAGCCTTTCAAGGTAAAATCTTTACGGTCTGGCAAACGGCCTAAAGGTAAACTTTGCAGATATTCCTGTGATGGAGATATGAGCAAAGTGCGTGCCTGATTTTCCGGATTTGAGGTGCGTTTAAATAACTTGTCAAACCAGCCCGGCGTAATGCTGTCAGTAAAATGCGGATACAGTACAATGCCTTTGCTCTGGAAGGGTAGGTCAATGTGATAGTCAATTAAACCACCATCGCGGTAATAACCTTGCGGTGCATCCGGGATGTTATTCACCGCTGCCATCACCCCCGGAATAGAGGCAGATGCCATTAACCAGGACAGGACACTTTGTTCAGTCAGGGCATGATAATGCGTGGTAAATCCATCTTCAGCGATTTTAAACTGTTCACCCATATTCGGTTGGCTGATGACCCGTTGCATAAAATGACGGCTGTGCTTGCGTGCAACTGCAGTCGCCCCGACAATTCCGGCTACAGAAGCCAGTAAAGGTAAGGCCTTGTCACTTTGGAAAATGTGTTGGGCTTTAATCGACAACACGGTCAGATGATAATCTGGATGATTAACTAGCTCCGTCTCTTTGCCTTGGACCAAGTCGAATAACATGCCGCGGCAGACTTCGCTCACTTCCAAACGTGACATTTTCTTATGGAAGTAAAGGTTGGTATACAGTTCAGCTAGGCGTTCGGTTCCTTGTTTAGCACCATGAGCAGCAATACTGGCAAAACGCCAGCTGCCAATGGAGGAACCCACCAGGGTTCTACGCTGAGGGGCACGTGGGAAAAAATCACCAAAAATTGCCTGATCCAACCCCTGAATACCAATACCTTTCGGACCCCCTGCAGCACCGGGAACGATATCGACCTGTTCGGGTTGTAAACCTTCTTTCAGAATCAGCTCACGTGCCAGATGCCCGGCACGGATTTTCAGGGCAGGGGCATGTTTTTGTAAAATCTGCATAGAGGTTTAACCCATATTCGACCAGTGAGGGCTTATTTTAAGCGTTGTGCCTTTGGACCCAATGGCAAGATGTGTCCTAAGGTGACTTTAGAGTCATATGACATTCAGCAAATAAAAAAGCCTGAACAAATCAGGCTTTTTACATATTTAAATTACTTATTTTGCAATTCGCCAGATCGCTAGGATGCTGGCCAAAATAATCAGAATCACAGAAACAAACCAAGGTGAAATAATGGCAATAGACAGTAAAATCGCCATTAAACTGCCAAAAATCCAGCTACGTTTTTGCTGATGTTCCATTTGCAGGCGCATACTTTGCAATTCATTGAGCTGTTTGGCATGCCAGGCCGACTGGTTTTTTAGACCGTTCAGGCTGTCGATCATCAAGGTTGGTAAATCCTGCGCCCCTAAAAGCAGATCCGGGATTTTCTGTCCCAGTTCTTTCAGATTTTTCTGCGGATTCATCTGTGCCTTGATCCAGTCGGTCAGGATCGGTTTGGCCAGGCTCCAGATATCCAGTTCCGGATATAGGTCAGTGCCTAGGCCTTCCACATGGACTAATGTTTTCAATAACAACATCAGTTGCGGTGGAATTTCCAGATGAAAGCGACGGGCAATGTCCATGACCTGAATCAGAATGCCGGCGAAGTCCAGCTCATGCATTGGTTTTGAGACCATTGGCCCTACAGTACGGCGCATTTCGCGGGCCAAGGCATCCTGATCGGTACCCGGTGGAATCCAGCCAGCCTGATGCACAATCTGGATCAGCTGCATGAAGTCGCTGTTCATGACCGCCAGCAGCATGCGCGCCACAGTCATCTGATCATGTTTGGATAGCTCGCCCATAATCGCACAGTCCAGTGCGATAAAACGTGGATTAGCCGGATTAATGGTTTCTACAAAGACATTGCCTGGATGCATGTCGGCATGGAAAAAGTTGTCCCGGAATACTTGGGTAAAGAAGATGGTGAGGCCTTTGCGTGCCAGGTCAGCACGATCCATACCCAGTTCATCAAAGGTGGCAATATCCGAAATCGGTACACCGGTAATCCGTTCTGCGACCAGTACATCTTTGCTGTCCATGTAGACTTCAGGCACATACATCATGCTGGAGCCGGTGAAATAATGACGCATCCGGCGGGTATTATCCGCTTCCAGCGTCAGGTCCAGCTCATTCAGAATGATCTGACGATAATCCTGAATAATTTCAGTCAAATGTAAGGCACGCGCTGCTTCCAGACGCTTTTCCAGAAAATCGCCCAACCAGCTCAGGATCTCGAAATCCTGCAAAATCTGATTACGGATATTGGGGCGGGTCACTTTGACTACGACTTCACGGCCATCGTGCAGTGCTGCAGTATGTACCTGTGCAATTGATGCAGCAGCAAGTGGCTGAGCATCAAAACGGGCAAACAGGGTGTTTACATCGGCTTTCAGCGATTCCTGAATACGCATTTTAGCCACGTCATTGTCAAATGGCTTGACGCGATCCTGTAGTAAGACCAGTTGTTGCAGTACTTCAGGTGGAATCAGGTCACGACGCGTAGATAGCAATTGGCCTAGTTTGATTGCCAGTGGCCCCATTTCCTCTAAAGCTTCTTTCAGCTTGAGAGGATTTTTACGCTCTCGGCTGGACCATGCAGCCGGATGCATACGAATCAGGGACAGGATATGACGGCTTTTTTCTGGGAGTTCTTCCGCAGGAAACAACGTATCGAGTCGATAATGCGCGGCAATGCGCCAGAGTTCGAGTAAACGTGAAACATGCGGAATCATAAAGTGGTGTACCTAGTTTTGAGTTGAATCTTGTTGGTTTTCAATCTGTATCTGAAGCTGACGAATCTTGGCTTCTACGCGATCAATATTTTGATTGAGTATACGTGTATCTTGCTGTAAATCATCCATTTGCCAACGCGCAGCAAATAGACCGCTGTCTTCTTTAAGCGTGTCTTCCATAAAGAACAGACCGCTTTGCAGACTGCGCTTGAGATGTTTGGGTGCCAATTGCAATTTGCCAATTTCATGCGCAAGGGTTGGTCCGATCCACGGGCTTAGATGAGCCGCCAGATCAGGTTCAGCCTGCTGCATAATACGCTGGATTTCCTGCAATAATTTATAGTCACCTTGCAGCGGAATATTGCCTATTTCATCTGAAAGCAGCAGTTTCAACAGGTCAACAACATTATCGACTTGTAAAGTCGCAGTGGCTTCAGAACTCTGTGAGCTGTCGGCTTCATAAGGACGTTGTTCAAAAAACGAAGCAGCTTCAGTATGCCCAGTGGCTGTTGGTTCCAGGCGAACCTTGCCATCATCAAAGAATACATCTACAGAAAGCTGCGGTGAGGTAATTACTACACGTAGCATTTTGCCAGCCAATGCATTTAACTGGATGCGGGTAATCGCATCCAGATCAATGAAATGGTGAATCACACGTTCAACGGCACCAAGTGCCAGAATTGACCACATGAATGGGAACCTTAAAGTTTAAAACCACGGTGAACGGCAACGATACCACCCGTCAGGTTATGGTAATCACAGTTCTGGAAGCCGGCATTTTCCATCATGCCTTTTAGGGTGCGCTGATCTGGGTGCATACGAATCGATTCTGCCAGATATTTATAGCTTTCAGAATCATTGGCAATGATTTTACCCATGATTGGCAATGCCGTGAATGAATACAGGTCGTACAGTTTCGAGAATGGCTCAAAGACCGGTTTAGAAAATTCTAAAACAAGCAGACGGCCACCTGGCTTAAGCACACGGTACATCGAAGCAAGTGCAGCATCTTTATCGGTGACGTTACGTAGACCAAATGAAATGGTTAACAGGTCAAAACTGTTGTCTGCAAATGGCTCTAAAGTTTCGGCATTGGCAAGTACGAAATCGACATTGGTACAGCCCGCATCAATCAAGCGATCACGACCCACATTCAGCATGGATTCGTTGATGTCAGATAACACCACATGACCGGTTGGACCAACCTCACGGCTGAATACTTTGGCCAGGTCACCCGTACCACCGGCGATATCCAGCACATGCTGACCACGGCGCACACCTGACATGTTAATGGCAAAACGTTTCCATAGACGGTGAATACCAAAAGACATCAGGTCATTCATGATGTCGTATTTGCTGGCGACAGAATGGAATACTTCCGCGACTTTTTGTGCTTTTTCTTCACTGCTGACAGTCTGATAGCCGAAGTGAGTGGTTGGACCGACATTACCGGTATTCGCCCCACGTGGCAGGTTATATTTCGGTATGCTACCTGTGACAGGTGTATCAGTCAGACGTTGTTCTAGAGACTGTTGCTGACCTTGTGGCGCACCTTGTGGTAACGGTGCAGTTAAGAATGGGCTCACTTTGTCTGTTTGTTGTGCCGACTCAGCTGTAGGGGTAGGCGTAGTATTTTCATTGGACATTGGAGTCACTCCTAACAGATCAATGGGGTTAATCTTGCATGCGTGCATGGACTGCATAATGACAGATTCTAAGATGTTATACAGCAATCATCATGCAATTGTTATGAATAATATACAGAAAAATGCGTCTTTAGCTGAAATCTCAGCCGAAAAATCTATCTTAATTGATGATAAAAAGTCATGATATACGTTCTGAATTTTTATATCTTCCTGCTGATGCGGTGCACCATAGCTTAATTAAATGGCGAGTCAAAACCTACTCAATTCTTTGTACGTTTTTGCTTACATTGATTCAGGTTTTTAGCGACTATTTTATAGTAGTAGAAATTTCATATGATAAGTTCATCAGGAACAGGATGTTCCCTCTAAAAATAAAAATAGATAAATACAAGGAAAGTAAGGTACGACAGGAGTTATACCAAGCGAACCAATACGAAAAACCCCGGCAGGATGCCGGGGTTTTTCATTTTGTATCCAGAATTTTTAAGATTCGTCCAGTTTATGGATGAACTGGTTTTTACCATAGCGAATGGACAGTTGATCCAGTTCATAATAAAGACCATCTCCTAGTGCATAATCTCCACGTTCAACAGAGATAATCCGTTGTTTATCTGTAGTAATCACAATATGGAAATAGCCTATCTTTAACTTGCATTTCAGATCATGAACAAGCATCGCCTGACCGTAAATATCTAAAGACTTATGGCTTTCAATCTGTATATCTTGAGCATCAATTTTATAACTGTTTATTGAAGGTCTCAGGTTTATTTGTACAGTGCCGCGAATAGATAACTGTTTGTACCCCATTACATTTTTCCTAAAATTCATTGACATGGGTACATCTATAAAGAATCAAGATATACGGAGGCTTAGATAACACGTAAGCCGATCAAGTACGTTGACCATAAACAGATTAATTTCTGTAAATTTTGCATAATTTTTATAACTTTATTAAAGACTATAACTGATTGATACGATTAGGGCTTTGGAACCATTATTTTGTCTATTTATTAAGACCTGATTTTTTTTGTATCGATGAAATTACTACGATTTAAAAATAGCTGGTTGATTGGGTTAAGAGAATAAGGCAAGCAGATGCCAGCCTTATCCTGAGGTGATATTTTCAGATTTTTTAAGCTGTCGGAAATTAACGGAAAGGCTGTGGATCACCGGCATGCACGCGATCAATGATATTACGCTCAGTTGCCGTAAATTCACGTACAAACTTTTCTGCGGACTTAAGTGGTTTCATCGCCAGGAATCCATCCTGCATAAACTCATACATGACTTCAAAACGGTATTTTTCTGCGGCACCTTTACACATTTTAAATGCTGCCTGCACAATGAAAGACCGCATATATTTATCCAGATGAGTACCAAGCTGATCCAGCATAGCTAACTGTTTTAGGCGATCCTGGCCCTGATCCAGCTTTAAATAGGTCAGACGCATAATTTCATCAGTCAGTGATTCGGCTGGATGATAATATTCCAATAACTGTTGTGCCACTTGCTCATCAAGCTGTACCGCAAGAATGGCCAGTTCTACTCCGTGAGTGCCGGTCTTGATCGCATTATCCGGGATCAGCTTTTCCGCCTTATGCGCATAGCGCGTCAAGCGGGCAATCTGTTCTGCCAGCGCATCGAAGTCCGGTCCACCATAAAGACGGTTCAGGAAATATTCTGACATCAGCACATTTTGCTTTTCTGCAAACTGCTTGGCATGAGTGCGTTGCATACGCTCTTTTTGCCAGAGCTGTACATCTTGCAGACGTTGTTGCAGTTCCGGTTGCTTGTGATAGTTCAGTTGATAATAACGTTCCAGAAGATCGTCTAAAACCGCAAGTTTGGACATGGGAAGTTCAAATATGGTTATGGATGCGGGAATCTTAGAACGAGTTAGGATGGCGCGCTATGACAAATTGACCGGTTGCACAGGATTTGAAGTCAATTTGTTGAAAAGTTCGACAAAAAAGATCGTTTAAAAATCGTAGCGATCGCTATTCACCAGGCAAAAAGCCTGTCTATACTGTATTCACGAACAAGAAAAAAAGAACAGGTTATGTCTACAGAACAGCAACAATTTCAACTGATTGAAGAAAATGAATTATCGTTACAGCTTATCGATGCGCAATATGCCCTGAAAGATACACATGGACAGAAGAATGCTAAAAGTTTAGTCATACTGGTCAATGGGATTGAGCTGGCCGGCAAAGGTGAAGCGGTTAAGCAATTACGGGAATGGGTTGACCCGCGTTATTTGCGGGTAAAAGCAGACCAGCCACGGCCCCTGAATGAAAGACAGACTTTCTGGCAGCCTTATGCACGCTTTATCCCGGCTGAAGGACAGATCATGGTGCTATTTGGTAACTGGTATACAGATTTGCTGAGTACCGCCATGCATGTAGCGAATCCTATAGATGAAAGCATGTTTGATCATTATGTTGAACAGATGCGTACCTTTGAGCAGGATCTGAAAAATAACCATGTTGATGTGATCAAGATCTGGTTTGATCTGCCCTGGAAGTCTTTACAAAAACGTTTAGATAATATTGATCCAAGTGAGATGCATTGGCATCGTTTACATGGTCTGGATTGGCGCAGTCGTAAGCAATATGACGCGATCCAGCGTTTGCGTCAGCGTTTTACCGAGGACTGGATCATCATTGATGGTGAAGATGAAACCCGGCGTGACCAGCAGTTTGCCCAGACTATTCTTGCGGCCTTGAAACACTGTCCGGATCATCCTGCTAAAGGAAGTAAGACATGGTCCCCGGCGTCTATTCCTGAAGCATTGCTGCAGCCTTCGCGGGAGCCGGTGGATCAGAATACCTATAAGGACGAACTCAAGAAACTGACCCGCAAGGTGGCCAGTGCAATGCGTATGGATCAACGTAATGTGGTGATCGTATTCGAGGGGATGGATGCAGCCGGTAAGGGGGGAGCAATCAAGCGGCTAGTGAAAAAGCTTGATCCACGCGAATATGAAATTCATACCATTGGTGCACCAGAAAAATATGAATTGCGCCGTCCTTATCTGTGGCGTTTCTGGACAAAATTGCAGCCGGAAGACAAGATTACAATTTTTGACCGGTCCTGGTATGGACGGGTACTGGTCGAGCGGATTGAAGAACTGATTAGTCCTGCGCAATGGCAGGCATCTTATGCAGAAATTAACCGGTTTGAAAATGACCTGATTGAGGCGCAAACCGTGATTATCAAGTTCTGGCTAGCCATTTCCAAGGACGAACAGGCTGAACGTTTTAAGGCGCGTGAACAGACGCCGCATAAACGTTTCAAGATCACTGATGAAGACTGGCGTAACCGTGAACGCTGGGAGGATTATTTGCAGGCAGCGGCAGATATGTTTGAGCATACCAGCACCGATCAGGCGCCATGGCATGTAATTGCTACCGATGACAAGGATAGCGCACGTTTACAAATCTTAAAAACCATACTAAAACAGCTTGGCGTAAGTTAATACGACCAAGCTGCGTTTAAGTAAGATGATTCTAAATCGAAATTATACAGTTTTAGATTGCTGTTTTTGCTGGATATTTTTGGCTAGTTTATAAGAGTCTTCCACATGTGCCTCGGCAACTTTTTTCATTACGAAGTAGCCTAAACTTGCCGCAATTAACTGACCACCGAGCGGGATAAATTTGGTCACTTGCTTGGTGATATATTTTGCGGCAACATTATTGATGGATTTTTTTACCGCCGTACGTGCCACCACAAAACCAGAAAATTGTACGCCGCGTTTACGTAATTCATCCCATTGAACCTGTTTGGTTTTTGGATCAAATACGCTGACCTGCTCTGGCGCCAAGCCGAATCGGGCATTGATTTCAGGAATTAGCTGTGACAGGATGCCGACGTCAATCAAGACATCAAGAAACGGTACCGGAATCACGGCTGCACCTGCAGACATATAGGCACGCTTCTTAATCAGCTCCAGGCATTCTTCACGGATCTGTTCTAGATTTAAACTTGGATCAATTTGATCGGGAAATTTGTCTAATTTCATGGGCGATTACCTAAAGCTTCCTGTTGTTGTTTTTCTAAAAAAGTATCCTTAAGATGCTTTTTTAAAAGAAATTTTTCTACTTAAGTGTAGATTAAAAGTGACATAGACAGAACAGGGTGTATAGTAAATAATCTTTATTGTTTTGTAGTGCTGCTTTCTTTTAATTTGGGGAATTCATGGCTATTCATGTTATTCAAAGTCAGAAAATTGATGTGCTTTTGGATAGCATGCTGCTGGTTACGAGTCAGCAGAAAAGAACTGCTTTTCAGGTGCTTGAGCCGCAGCATTTCATTGTGCCTTCGCCCGCAGTTGAAGCCTGGCTCACCCAGGAAATTGCCGAGAAAAAGGGCATCAGTGCCAATACACAATTTCACCACCGAATTCGTGCTTTTCAATGGACTTCTTATCAATGGGTGCTAAATAGCCAGAAAGAGCTGGAGCAAGTCCGTGAAGCCAATATTCCACGTATCATCATTAAATGGCGAGCCTTTCAGGCGTTGCGCAAGACCATTCTGGCGGATGAAATTCCACTCAAATCCCAGCATCCGCTGTATTCAATCGTAAAGCGGATTTATGACAGCGCTGACCGTCTGGAACAGCCGAATGAGCGTCTGCTCAAAAAACAAAGCATGTTGTACTGGGTCTGTGAACAGGTATCGCGCCTGTTTAGTCACTATATGGATTATCGCGGCTATTGCGCACGCAATTGTCCGCCGCAACAATGTAGTTGCCCGACCAACTGGCTGCACAACTGGGGACAGAATCTGCCTTTAGAAATAGAGCAGATGCTATATATCCCCAAAGATGAAAATGGTCAGGAAATTCCGGTAGCAGATTTCGTCAAAATTCAGGCACGGGAACTGGAAGCCTGGCAGCGCTGGCTGTGGCAAAACGTATTTCAGGATGACTATGCCAAAATCCTGGAAATTGAAAAGCTGTACTGGGAACGCATCGAAAATCCGGAAACCCGAACGCAGGCCTTAAAGCAGCTGCCATCCCAGGTGGTGGTCTTTAGCATGCTGGAATTGCCACCAGCCCAGCTGGATTTCTTGCGCCGTCTGGGTCAGTACATCGAGATTTATATTTTCCATTTTAACCCGTCACAGGAATACTGGGCGGATAGCGTCGATCCGAGCTGGAAGTCGCGCTATGACCTGGGTGTACAGGAACGCTTTATCCGCAAATATGAACAGTCGCGTGGAGGCAAGCCGAGTGATGAGGAAATTGCTGCATTCTGGAAAAAGTTCCAGCTGAACTTTAATGCTGAAGACCGTGAATCACGTCATCCTTTACTGACCCGTTTTGGTAAGCAGGCACGGGACCACTTCTCGTTATTATCCAAACTGTCTTCGGGTGAGGAAGGACATTGGGCGGATGCCTTTGTCGATGACTATCAGGACCATCTGCTGGCAAAAATCCAGTCGGATATTCTGTATCTGGTAGAACCGGAGCGGCATACTTATCCCTTGAAGCCGGATGATAGCTCGGTACAGATCCATGTCTGTCATTCTTCATTACGCCAACTGGAAGTACTGCGCGAACAGATCATTCACTGGCTGGCTCAAGGCACGGAAGAGGTACCGCGTCAGCCAAGTGACATCCTGGTATTGAGTCCAAACCTGAAAGAACTGGAACCGGCGATTCGTAGTGTCTTTGCACCACCACCACGTGAACGAGAAGGCAGCCAGTCCCGTCTGCGCAAAAACAATATTTATCTGCCGATCCAGATATCCGGGGTATCCCGTCTGGATGTCAGCAATGCCTGGCGTGCCGTGCTGGGCCGCATACAGTTGATGCATCGACGTTTTAGCATTGAAGATTTTGCCGACTGGCTGAGTTTAAGTGCGACTCAGCAGTACTATGTATTGGACTATGCACAAGTGGAACGCATCATCCAGCTGCTCAGTGATGCCGGCTTTAAGCGTGGCTTAGATCAGCAGCATTTACAGCAGCATTTATATGAAGGTGATGAAGATTACCGCTTTAGCTTCCGCTTTGCTCTGGATCGCTTGGTACTGGGCATGGCGGTGCCAGAACATCAGCTGTTTGAAGATACCCTCAGTTATGCCAAAGTGCTCAGCAGTGATTTTCCGCTGATTGTTATCCTGATTCAGATCTATGAGGATTTCAATGAACGTCGCGGCTGGCTGAATGCACATGAGCAGGGACAGCGTACACCGGTAAAAACCTGGCTGGAATATCTAAATCGGGACGTGAATGCATTCCGCAGCAATGGGGTTGAGTCATTAAAAACCGTAGCAGAAATCATTGAAAAGCAGATGCGTATGCTGACGCTGGCCGATTATCATGATCAGGATGATCCAAATGCGATTCAGGAACTGGTGGCATTGAGCTTACCATTGCCTTATGTCTTGGAAGAAATCCAGAATAGCCTGGACATGCAGCTGGATCAGGCCGAACCGACCGGACAAATTACCTTTAGCCAGATTGGCCAGATTCGCCCACTGCCTTATAAGCTGGTGGTGATGCTGAATCTGGATACGGGCAAATTCCCGAGCCGAAATCAGCAGCTACCGTTTGACTTGATGAGCATTCTCAAGCCACAGCTCGGTGACCGCTCCCGTCTGGATGATGATCAGGGTGCATTTCTGGATGCCTTGCTGTTAGCACAGGAAAATCTGTGGCTGTTCTACAACGGCTTTGATGTGAATGATGGCGAAGTGCGTGATCCATCCACGTCATTGCAGGAATTAATCCAGCATATTGCCCTGATCTGCCAGTCCGAGCATCCAGATGCAGATGTCGATGTGATGACCGAGATGAATGGCTTGCCAGTCGCAGCGCATATCCAGCAGCTCTATCATGTGCATCCTTTACAGCCTTTTGATCCAGTTGGTTTTAGTACACTACGTACCCCACGTTTTCAGGATCAGTGGCATGATGTGGCTTCTTTTCTTTGTAAGGCTGAAGGGCAGCGTCGCAGCTGGATTAATACCCATTGTCCGCCAGTACAGCAGGAGCAGATTCGGATTCTGCATGGCGATGAATGGATTCGGGACATGATCTTCCCGGCACGTCTGTTCCTGAAAAGTGTTGGCATTTCCAGCGTGAAATATAAAGACTTGCCCGCGGCACAGGAACCATTATTGCTGGATAAATTGCAGCAATATCAGGTACGGGATTTCCTGCAGCAGCAGGAACAGGAAATAGATACCCGGTTGATGCTGGATCGTCTGCCAGTCGGAAAAACCCAGGAAGCAACCTGGCTGAGTACCCAGCAGGAACAGGAATTGCTGCAGCAGCGCCTACAGCAACTGGACAAACAGATTACTCGTACCACGCAGCAAAACTATCGTTATTCATCTGATCTGATGTTGCAGATTACTGTGCCGCAGCAACCGAATGCGTCGTACTGGCTGAGCATGCAGTCCGCTTCAGCCTCAGAGCGCCGTCGCGCGCATGTCTGGCTGGAATATCTGCTTTGGCTGGCCTATTTAAATGATGACAGTTATACCGCAGAGCTGGAACGAATTGTGCTGTTCAGTAACAAGACCGTAAAATTCTGCAAGGTGATATCTTCTCAGGCTAAAGAATATTTGGTTCACTGGTTTAAGGCCTGGGAAGCAGGTCAGCAGCAACCGGTAGTGTTGCCGGCTGAGCTCATTCTGAAAAAAGACTGGCAATGGGAAACCAATGAGCAGGGTCAAATGATTATTGGTGATCTGGATAAGCTGTTGGCGGCCTGGAACAACACTTATGAAAGTACCCGCCCGTTGAGTTCGGATGAGTCCTGTGTACTGCATCAGGACTGGCAATTCATTTTGCAGGATCAGGATCCAGAGCAGGCGTTGCAGCATAGCCTGCTAAAATTTGCCTATGACTTGTATGCTCCGATTCAACAACATTTAGAGTGGGTAAAATAAATGACCATCGCCCCTCAACAGCAGCATAAAATTTCAACCAATCCAATTCAGGACATGACCTTTAATGGTCTGCACTGGATCGAGGCTTCGGCAGGGACTGGCAAAACCTATACCCTGTCTAGCCTGATGGTGCGGATTTTTCTGGATAAATACTATCCACATCAGGTCATTGCGACGACGTTTACCCGTAAGGCAACAGCTGAACTGAAAAGCCGGATACGCGCACGTGTGGAAGAAACTTTGCGTTATATCCAGCGCTATCAGCATCTTAATTCGGTGGAAATGGCCCAGCAGATCGAACAGGAATCTGATCCGCTATTTCAGAAAGTGTTAAAAGACTATGGCAACCGCATGGACTATGCTCGCCGTCGTCTGGGATTGGTACTAAACCAGCTGGATGAACTGTTTGTCGGCACGCTAGACAGTTTTAGCCAGAAGCTGCTGCGTGAATTTGCCTTTGAAAGTGGTCGGATTGAACGTGCTGAACTGACTGAAGATCAGGACCTGTATATTCAGCAGCTGATTCATGATGTACTACGGGAATGGATCCAGCAGCAGCCGCAGTATGTCATTAACCAGATGTATTTACAGAACCAGCTCAAATCCCCTGAGCACTATGTAGGACTGGTACGTGATGCACTCAATTTTAGCGCCAATCATTTCCAGTCAGTCCGCCAGGTAGAATGGGATTTGGGTGAACTGGATGCCTGTATTGAGCAGCTGGTCAATATCAGTCCGGCAGAACTGCTCAAGATACAGACTTACTGCGCCGAAACCCCGAAATATTTTCATAAAAACTTTCATGCAAAACTGTCGGAAATCTGCAGCAATTTTTCTGACTGGGCGGTACAGCTGAGTGAACAGAAGGGTATGTGCTTCTTTGATCCTGAGCTGTGCAAGCTGGTGCTGAAGTTATGTTATCTGCTGCGTAATAAAACTGATTTTCAGCCAGGCAAGCAGCGTTTTACCAAAAGCTGTAGCGAAGAAGAGCAGCAGTATTTCCTCAGCCATCCTCTGATCTGTGCCATCGAAGCCCTGTGCAATGTGAAACAGGCACTGGATGAGAAATTCAAACAGCTCACGGCTTATCTGGAATATCACCTGATTCGCAGCGTGCAGCATCGTCTGCCGCAGACTTTACTGAAGCAGGGAGAGACTACCTTCTCGCAACAGATCCGTACCCTGACTGAAGCCTTGCAAGGTGAGCAGGGGCGCCGTTTTGCCCAGTTTGTGCAGTCTCGTTATCCCTTAATTCTGGTAGATGAATTTCAGGACACCAACCAGGATCAGGACGATCTGCTGGCACGAATCTGGCGAGATGCTGCGCGGGTACAGCTCGGCTGTATGATCATGGTCGGTGATCCAAAACAGGCAATTTACGGTTTCCGTGGCGGCGACATGCTGACCTATAACAAGGCACATGCTGATGTCCGTTTAAAGCGGGGCCATGAATATACCCTGACCCAGAACCACCGCTCGGTCAAAGCTTTGGTGGAAGTGGTTGATGCCCTGTTCCAGCGCCGGATGGATTTTGGTGAAAGTGTTAATTATAGTTTGATTCAGGCTGGTAGTCGTCCCCATCCGGACCTGATTGATTCCGGACAAGCTAATCCTTATCCATTACGCTGGATGCAGCTGGGTAAGCAGGAGCATGAAGCCGATCAGGTGGCCTGGAAAATCCGCGAATTACTGAACCAATCTGTACAGCAACAACTGTATTTCCAGCAGCAGGACAGTTCTGCTCCTCTAACTGAGGATGATATTGCTGTACTGTCCTTTGGACATTATACGCTGGAACAGGTCAAGCAGCGTCTGCAACGAATGGGGATTGCCTGTTATAAGGAATCAAAACAGAGTGTCTTTGCCAGTAATGTGGCACAAGATGTTGCCGCGGTGCTGACCGCGATCATGGACCCGTTTAATGAAGCCAAGGTTCGCCGTGCTTTAGTGACCCGTCTGCTCGGCTTTGACCTGAAAAAGCTGCTGGAACTGCAACAGCAGCCAGTTGGCCTAAGTACCTTTATAGCCGATTTCGAAGCGATCCGGGAAATGTGGTTCGACAAGGGCTTTCTGAGTGCCTGGAACTATGCCCTGAACCTGTTTGATGTCTGGACTAATCTGGTATCGAGCCAGAGCATCGATAATGAGCGGGTTGTGGTCAATCTGCGTCATCTGACCGAAATCCTGTCGCAGCAAAGCGAATATTATCAGGGTGCACAGAAACTGTATCATTGGTATCTGCGCCAGCTACAGTCTCCTTCTGGCAAGGACAGCGAAAAAGAGCGCAAGCTCTCTGGCGATCGTGGCGTACAGTTGCTGACAATCCATGCCTCCAAAGGTCTTGAATTCAAAATCGTATTCCTGATGGGCGCTGATGCGCCGTTTGACGTCAACAAAGGTAACCTTAACTTCTCGCTGGCCGGTCATGAGCAGGACGATATTCTGAATCAGTCACGAGTGATTGCGGTAAATCGTGAGGATCTGCATGAACAGGCACAGCTGCAGAATGCAGCACGGAATGCCGCAGAGAATCACCGTCTCTGGTATGTGGCGCTAACGCGTGCCAGCCATCGGGTTTACGCCATGCTGCAGGATCAGAGTGGTCAATCAGATTCGTGTCTGGCCTACTGGCGTGGGCAGGGTGAGCAGGTCTTCCAGCACCCGCTCAGCTGTATGGAAAATACCTTAACAGCAGCACCACCGCGTATTGCGGTAGAACAGATGCAAACAGCACTGGAATTAGTTGCTCATCCTTTACCGGAACAGCAGTTCTATCCACGGACCAAAACCAGCTTCACCGCTTTATCGAGACATCAGCTGCATGTAACCGTACTGCAAGATGATCTGGTCAGTCTATATGAACACCCAGAAAGTGCTGCCGATGAAATCCATCTGCAGACAGAAGCAGAAGTGCGGCAACAGCCATTGGACTGGATCAAGCTGAATTTTCCTAAAGGTACTGTGGCCGGAACTTTCTTGCACAGTATTTTCGAGCATCTGGATTTTCAGGATAGCAGTTACTGGAATCTGGAAATCCGCCGTCGTTTCAAGAATACCGCGCCACATATCTGGATGGAATTGAAAGACCGGTTCCAGCAGGATTTTCAGATTCTAGAGCTACTGCAGCAGACCTTCCAGCAGTATTATCTGCAGGCTATGATTAACCTGAATACTCTGTTTAAACGGGTAGCCAGTAATGCCAGCTTAAAAGCAGGAGCGCTAGCTGAGGCTATTTTGCATGTTATGGCCAGCGTCAACTACAAACTGTTGACCGGTATCCGCTTGCATGACCAAAGTGTTGCCTATCGCCATACATGGCACAGCTTTTTCCAGCAGCCATCTTTAGATGTCACTCATTTTCTACAGTTTATGACGCAGTTTGAGCGTTATTTTCTGGAACTGGATGATGATGCCTTTATTCAGCAGTTTGAGCAGGAAATGGGGCAGCTGCCTAAAGCAAGCACGCATGAAAATCTTGATGTGACTGGACTAATGCAGCAGTCAGCGAATCTATTCTTTGAAGAATTATCCGAAGATATTCTGCTGAATCTAATGCATGATTGGGTCGGGGAAATCCTGAACACACCGCTTCAGAGCGAGTTTCGTTTAAGCCAGCTGGATCAGCACAGCTTTTTGTCGGAATTCCCGTTTTATCTGGCTTTGAATGATGCCCCGTTACAGATTCGCCAGATTCAGCAGCTGTTTGCGGATTATGGCCTGATCATGCCGGACTTTAATGAGGCCAAATCGGCACGTTACCTGACCGGGGCAATTGACCTGGTATATTTTGATGGTCAGCGCTATCACATCGCTGATTATAAGAGTAACTATCTCGGTGCCAATCAGCAGGATTATCTGCCGGAAGCAATTCATGACAGCATGACGCATTCCAGTTACTGGTTGCAGGCTGCCCTGTATCTGGTCGCCATGCACCGCTATTTAAGCGCTAATTTGCAGGGTTATGACATCCGGCAGCATCTGGGTGGAGCGACCTATTTGTATCTGCGTGGCATGAATGGGCAGGCCGGACAGGGGCTATATCACTGGCAGCCTGAAGTTGAATTTATCCAAAAACTGGATCATATTCTGGGCTATTATGCGGTGAATAAGTCGGCATAAAATGGCGAAACTAAGAAATATATACAATAGAAACATAAAATTATCCTGTGGATAAGTTTGAGGATAACTGTGTGGAAAATGAGCAAAATCACATATCACAGCTGGCTTCGCCATTGATGCCCTGGATCGAGCATATATGTCAGCCACCATTCAGCTCAGCTAACTTCGGCGATGAGGCTAAACTGCTCATGCATGCCGTACTGGAAGCCATGCAAAATGGTAACAGCTGTATTGACGCGGCAGAGGATCAAATCGCCTTGCTACACAATCTGGTGCGCCGTGGCGAGTCTGATCAGCATGCGATTGCACCCTTTATTTTTCAGGACCAGCAGTTGTACCTGTACCGTTACTGGAAACTGGAACAGGCAATCGCTGCGCATGTGGTTCGCATCAAATCCCAGCAGTTAAAAGCTGTTCAGTTAAATGACTGTCATCGTAGTCTGCTTGCTGATCCGCAACAGCAGAAAGCGCTGGAAATGGTGGCCAGTCAAGGTTTAAGTATTATTACGGGTGGCCCGGGAACCGGGAAAACCTATACGCTGGCACATATCATTGCGGTACTGAATGAAAGTTTGCCGGACATCCGGATTGCCATGGCAGCACCAACCGGCAAAGCGGCACAGCGTATGAAGGAAGCGTTGCAGAGTGCCTTAAGCAGTCCGGCACTGGCTCAGTTTGACCTGGAAACCTTGAAACAGTTACAACCTGTGACTTTGCACCGTCTCTTGGGTCTGGGAATAACTGCACAGCCAAGATTCCATGCCCGACAGCCACTACCTTATGAGGTGATTGTGGTCGATGAAGCCTCTATGCTTGATCTGAGCCTGGCACAGATGCTGCTGGCAGCGGTGCCAGATGGGGCGCGTTTGATTCTACTGGGCGATGCGAATCAGCTGGCTTCTGTTGATGTCGGCACAGTATTGGCTGATTTGCAGCAAGTTCCGGCCCTGGCCAATAACCGGATCAATCTAATGAAATCTCGACGGTTTAATGAAGGTGCACGGATTGGTGCATTGGCACATTTTATTCAGAAAGCACATCCTGATCATGATCTGTTAACCGAATTTGAACAGCAAGTGGTAACTGCATCCGAGCTGCAGACCATTGATCTGGAGCAGATTGAAATTGACCATCTACAGCTGCAATACCTGCCGGAAAATTTATTGCTCAATGATGCTCAACCTTATTATGACCAGCTGATGTATGGTTATCAGGGCTATATACAGGCACTCAAAACAGGGGTAGGCAGCCAAAATTTTAATAGGTTTGTAGAGCAGATCATCCGTCATTTTGATGATTACCGTATTCTGACTGCGATCCGCCATGGGTTTTTTGGTCTGACCCGACTCAATCAGCAGATTGAACAGCGCCTGCTCACTGCAACCGGGCAGATCAAGCAGGGCGACTGGTATATCGGTCGTCCGGTGATGATGACTTATAACGATTACCAGCTGGGACTATCGAATGGGGATATTGGGATCTGTTTCCTGCGGGAGCATCTTGGACAGCGCCAGTTTGAAGTCTATTTTCCGAGTCTGGAAAAATGGGTTTTAGCAACGCGCTTGCCAAAAAGTATTGAAACTGCCTTTGCTCTAACCATTCACAAATCCCAAGGTTCAGAGTTTCGGCACACTGCAGTCGTACTGGATCATAAAGTCAGTAACCTGTTAAGTAAGGAACTGATTTACACAGCGATTACACGTGCAAAAAAGGCAGTCACACTATTGGTAGATCGTGAAGCATTTATACAATCATTAAGCCTGAAAACTACCCGTCGTAGTGGCTTAAGCAAAAAAATCATTGAACAGTGTCATAATTTTTCAGGTGATAGTGAAACTGATTAATGTAAGCATATGCTTACAGCGATTCAGGAGATTTGCGGATAGAGCTTCACTGCCCTTTTTGAGAAGATGGGCCCTACAAAGAACTCAACAAGGAAAGTTGAGTATAATCGCATAATTATTATAAGAAAGTCGTGAGACAGCGAACTTACATTGATGTAGGTGAAAAAAGAGGAAACTTACAGCCGCTAAGCCTTGTAGTTTTGGGAGAGACTACAAGGCTTTTTTATATCTTGAGTTTATGGAAAGGTAGCATAATTTTATAAATTATTTAATTTATCTAAATCATCTGTGTAAGATGAACAAGATGGGTTAAAAGTGAGATTTATGTAATATTAATCACAATTTAGGTTAATTAATGTAAGAAAATACTTACATATAGATGCGAAAAATGCGTCTATGAGTAGCCCGGCTTTATGGCAGAATCTACTACACAGGGATGTTGCAGTAAGAGCATGGAAAGTTTTTATTAACAATAATAACTATAAAGCGCGATGCAGCGTAATAAAAACAATAAACAATAAAAAAATAATGAAGAAGAGGAAACTACAGCGCACAAGAAGCCCGAGTCCTCTCGGGCTTTTTTTTATAGTTAAATAAAATTACCTGTATATTTAGCCAATGAGGCGAAAGATTAGCTGTTCTATATTTGTCTGAAATAATAAGGTGTTTTCATAATTTTTCGTTCAATCTCTAAACCAATTCGACAAGCTTTATCTTGCAGATAAACAATCTGATTCCAGTGAACTGAGTGGATTTCTTTAAATCTATCTATCGTCGCATGATCTATTTTTGCAATCTAACGTAATTTCCCTTAAAATATGCAACTTGCTGTAGTGATGCACGGCAGTCAATGTTCTGAATTCTCATTACTTTGATTTTTATCAAGATATATAAGCATCTCGGAGAAATCGAATGGCTTTAACAAACGCAGATCGCGCAGAGATCATCGCTAAATTCGCTCGCGCTGAAAATGACACTGGTTCACCAGAAGTTCAAGTAGCTCTTTTAACTGCTCAAATCAATGACTTACAAGGTCACTTTAAAGAGCATAAACACGACCACCATAGCCGTCGCGGTCTAATCCGTATGGTTAACCAACGTCGTAAGCTTCTTGACTACCTAAATGGTAAAGACCACGGTCGTTATGTTGCTTTGATCGGTGCTTTAGGTTTACGTCGTTAATTCGATTTAAGCTTTATTTTCGGGTTTATTGCATGCATTGTGCTTTACAGCTGAAAACTAAAGTCTGCTTGGCTTTTTAGTCAGGCCTAGGAAGGGGCGAATGTTTCGCTCCTTCTTTGTGTTTAAAATTAGTGTTTCTTTCTGGTGAGGTCGGCTTCTAAGCTTTGTCATTTACTCGTTCAAATGGACGTGAATGCCAAACCTTAGGGGTCTCCACTAGAATAATTGTTCACAAGAACTAGGAAAAAATAAAACATGTCGATGTTTAATATTGTTCGTAAAGAATTCCAGTTTGGTCAGCACCAAGTGGTTCTTGAAACTGGTCGTGTTGCACGCCAGGCCAATACTGTTGTGATTACTATGGGCGGCGTAACCGTACTGGTTGCTGTTGTGGCCCAACCGACTGCTAAAGCGGGTCAAGACTTCTTCCCGTTAACCGTAAACTACCAAGAAAAGCAATATGCTGCAGGCCGTATCCCGGGTGGTTATGGTAAGCGTGAAGGCCGTGCGTCTGAAGCTGAAACTTTAATTTCACGTCTGATTGACCGTCCAATCCGTCCATTGTTCCCAGAAGGTTATTACAACGAAATCCAGGTGACTGCGACTGTAATTTCTTCTGACAAGACTATGGAAGCTGACATCGCTGCGATGTTAGGAACTTCTGCTGCACTTGCGATTGCGGGTACACCATTCCGTGGTCCAATCGGTGGCGCACGTGTTGGTTTGATCAACGGTGAATATGTTCTTAACCCGAACTATGAGCAAATGGCTCAGTCTGACCTTGACCTGGTGGTTGCAGGTACAGAATCTGCGGTATTGATGGTTGAATCTGAAGCGAAAGAACTTTCAGAAGACCAGATGCTGGGCGCTGTATTGTTCGGTCATGACGAAATGCAAATCGCGATTCAAGCAATTAAAGAATTTGCTGCTGCAGCTGGCGCGAAAGAATCAACTTGGGTTGCTCCAACTAAAAACGAAGATCTTCAGGCAAAACTGAAAGAAGCGTTTGAAGCGAAAATCTCTGAAGCGTACACCATTGCAATTAAGCAAGACCGTTATGCGGCACTTGATGCAATTCAGGCAGAAGCAGTTGCTCAATTCGTTCCTGAAAATGACGAAACTGGTATTGCAGATGACTTGAACGAATTGTTTGAAGATCTGAAATACCGCACAGTACGTGACAATATCTTGTCTGGTAAGCCACGTATCGACGGTCGTGACACGAAAACAGTTCGTGCACTTGACGTACAAGTTGGCGTGTTAGACCGTGCACATGGTTCAGCATTGTTTACCCGTGGTGAAACTCAGGCGTTGGTAACAACAACTTTGGGTAATACACGTGATGCCTTGATGGTTGATACATTGTCAGGTACTAAAACTGACAACTTCATGCTTCACTACAACTTCCCTGCATACTCTGTAGGTGAAACTGGTCGTGAATCTGGTCCTAAACGTCGTGAAATCGGTCATGGTCGTTTGGCACGTCGTGGTGTACAAGCTGTTCTTCCAGCAGCTGACCGCTTCCCGTATGTAATCCGCATTGTATCTGATATCACTGAATCGAACGGTTCATCTTCAATGGCTTCTGTATGTGGTGCTTCTTTGTCACTTATGGATGCAGGTGTACCAATTAAAGCACCAGTGGCTGGTATCGCGATGGGTCTTGTGAAAGAAGGCGAACGTTTCGCAGTTCTTTCTGACATCCTGGGTGATGAAGATCACCTTGGTGATATGGACTTTAAAGTAGCCGGTTCTGCAAACGGTATTACTGCACTTCAGATGGATATCAAAATCGAAGGTATCACTGAAGAAATCATGGAAGTTGCTTTGAACCAGGCGTATGCAGGTCGTATGCACATTCTGAATGCAATGAACCAGGTGATTTCACGTGCTCGTCCAGAAATTTCTATGCACGCACCGACTTTCCAGGTAATTACCATTAATCCTGACAAAATCCGTGATGTCATTGGTAAAGGTGGTGCGACTATTCGTCAAATCACTGAAGAAACCAAAGCTGCGATTGATATTGAAGACAATGGTACAGTACGCGTATTTGGTGAAACTAAAGCTGCTGCACAAGCTGCGATTGCAAAAATCCAGGCGCTGACTGCTGAAGTTGAACCAGGTACGATCTATACAGGTAAAGTGATTCGTATCGTTGAATTCGGTGCGTTCGTTAATATCCTGCCAGGTACTGACGGTCTGCTACATATTTCTCAAATTTCTAACGAACGTATTGCCAATGTTGCAGACGTATTGAAAGAAGGTCAGGAAGTGAAAGTACAGGTTGCTGATGTTGACAACCGTGGCCGTATCAAATTGACAATGAAAGACATTGAACAAGCTTAATTGTGAGATGACTTTTAAAGTCTGGAAAAAGCCTGCTTTATGCAGGCTTTTTTACATCTGAAGTTTATAAAATCAAAAAATACCGGCTGATTTAAGTGAGAAAAATCCGTTAGATCTAGTCAATATTTGAATTACATCGCTTGCGATGATGTTGCTGGATGATTATGTCCTGATTGTATTTTTAGATTTTATTTTGACCAGAGCGCTGACAGCAAATTAAAGTTAATTGAATTTGCTGTCAGCGGAGATGTGATCTAAACAATACTGAATTGATTATTTCGCTTATGAACAAAATATCATCCACTAAATTATTTAGACCACCTTAGGTTTCTGGCATTTTTATAGAGGCAGGAAGTAAGATACTAATAATTCTCCTGCTTATGCTTAAAATCACTTTTGGATTCTTATAACATGAGCTGCCTGCTTTTAGTCTTAACTATCCTGAATCAGGTCAAAGGATCTGCCTCTGAATTCTTGAGTAGTCTGTAAATCTCATCTTTTAGCTTTAATTTTTTTCGCTTGATTGCTTCGATGTCTGTATTAACAAGATTTACCGGGTCTAATGCCAGCTGTGCAATCTGTCGATCCAATTCATCATGTTCCTCAAAAATACGGGCGAAATATGGATTTTCATCCCGGAGCTGGGTAATAAGGTCGCGATATTCGGGGAACATGTACTTTAATTTTTTATTGCAATCTCTGGTTTTCATAATCAGTTATAAACTCAAAAAAATAATGTAAGAATCCCCGAACCATCTCAGTTTCAGCCGAGACAGACCAGGGAGGGGGAGGTTATTTGAAGTGCAGATGCTTCACTTCACGACGTAGCTGTTGAACTTCATCAATCAGATCCAGCATCATGGCGACAGCACTAAAAGATGCATCAAAATCACGTTGTAAGCGGTACGCCCGTTGTGCTCGGGTAACATCTTCACCAATGAAATGATAGGAAGTGTTACGACTACGGTTAGGTAAAATGCCATGTTCCATCAGCTGCATTACCCATTCCGGGCTTTGCCCGCATGCTTCTGCAAAATGACTGAGATCAAATTGATGGTCATCCATGATTTCTGAGGGGATAAAACCCTGAGAAAAATTTTCTTTATATTGAATGGTGGTCATGGCCTGCTCCTTAAATATCCAGACTAAAGTCATTGCTGTGAATCAGATCGGGGGCATGTAGTAATAGATAGGATTGGAGATAATGCCTGAGATCAGATTTCCCATGATTCAATATATGCGTGGCAGTCGTGCAAAAACTGCTGGAGGTACAAAACCTGCTTAAATTTAAGTTAGGTAAGTAATGAGCTAAAAGTGGCTGATATCTGCCACGCAATAGCAACTGTTTTGCCGAACATTGGTCGAAAATAGTTTCAGATGCATCACCATATTGCTTATTTTTATTTTTGAACATCCCTGTGCCGTGACCCGCTTTTAATAGAGAGTCAGGTAATCGTTGGAGCATATAGGTATATGATCTGAACATAGTAAATGGATAAAAAATAACCGTGTTCGATCCATTATTCTGAGTTTTAGTGCACTACAACAGTGAAGATTTGTACCTTATTGTTTCAAATCATGACAATAAAAAAGCCTCCGAGTAGAGGCTTTTTAAAATACTAACTAAATTAGTGTTTTATCCAAGTTACGCTGCGTCCAATTACGGAAACGCCTACATAACCACGTAGAGTTAAGCGTTTACCATTAGCGTTCAAACGTGCTTTACCTTTATAGATCTTGCCCCCAATTGGATCCAAGACTTGACCATCAATGTATTCATTTGGCTTATTTGGATTTTGTTTAAAATTCCAAATAAAAGGTAAGCCAATGAACGGTTTACCTTTGAGCTTGCCAGGGCAGTTATGGCAAATAACTTGTTTTTCGGCACCTGGTAGACTCCGGGTTTCGACAATAATCCCTTCATAGGTGCCATCAGGTTTTTTGCGGATTTCGACATCTGCACGTGAATAGCCACTTTGGTCATCTACAGTCTTCCATATTCCAATCAATGGATCTACATTGGCTAAACTGCATACTGATACGGTTGCTAAAGAAATCCCCATACATAAAGCGCGTACTAATTGTTTCATATCCATCCTAGGAAATTATCGTGTTTTAAAAATAGATTTATTGCTCTAATTTATAAATAATAACTTTATA
>NZ_DEZM01000052.1:0-7124 GCF_002364825.1 Acinetobacter sp. UBA3132
AATATAGAAGTGGTGCCAATAAAGCACTCATTTCCACATCATCAATTGCGCCTTGGGCTTGCCAGGTGGCAATCTGCTGGCGTATCGCATCAATACGCATGCCATTACGGCGTTTGAAGAATAAACGGTCGCGGGTTGGGTCATAGATTTCATCATTGCGCGGACACAGATTATGTGTCACCCAGCCTTTGACTTCTGGTAAACGGTTCAGATAATCAATCGCTTTTTGATAGCCACCGAGCTCTTTAAAGGCAGGTGCTTCGGTACAAGCTAAAACTGCATGATTGAGTGCATGACTATACGGTTCCCAGTCATTGGCAATCACCCGATAGCCATTCTGACGGGCCAGACGTGAAACCACCCCCGAACCTGCAAAAAAATCGGCAAAAATCGGCGCACGGCCATCTTCACGTTTTAGGGTTCCCGTGCTCTCAAGTGCTTCCAGAATTAAGTGTAGTAAACGGCGTTTGTTCCCCAGATAAGGAACCAGCTGATGGAAAAGATATTCATCTGTGGTACGTGCCGCATGGCGACGTTTGTGGTAAACCGTAGACTCTGAATTCATAGTGTCTCTTGAGAAGGAATTAACCTGAAGCGCACGTCATCACCCAAACGGGTCACGTCCTGCAATTTGTATCGAAGTTGTTCTGCCATTTGGCTAAATTCTGCATTAAACATACTACGCGCAGTTTGCCCCAATAGAGTCGGTGCAACATAACTGATGAGTTCATCCACCAGTTGTGCCTGTAGAAATGCAGTAGATAAAGTCGCTCCTGCCTCAACCAGCACGTCATAAATCTGATGCTGCTGAACCAGGTACTGTAATAATTCTTTTAAAGACTGAATCTCAAGCTGGATCACACCGAGATCCGCCAGTTCCTGACGATAAGGTCCCATCACCATCACAGTTTCCGGTTGTTCGAGAATCTTGGCAGTGAGTGGCAAACGACCTTGGCGATCCAGAATAATCCGTTTTGGCTGAACAATCATGCTGATGTCATCAACGCCTTTCAGGCTACGGACATTGAGTTGGCAATCATCGGCCAATACTGTTTCAATCCCGGTAATGATCCCACCAGAAATCGCACGCCAGTGCTGGACGTCCTGTCGAGCCTCTATACCGGTAATCCATTTCGATTCACCCGAAGCCATGGCTGTACGACCATCTAAACTCGATGCAATTTTCACACGCACATACGGCATCCCAGTCGCCATGGCTTTAAGAAAACCATAATTGAGTGGATGTGCTTCATCTTCACAGATGCCCACTTCAACGTCGATACCAGCATCTTTCAGGATCTGTACACCTTTTCCGGCGACCAGTGGATTTGGATCAGGACAAGCCACGACGACTTTAGCTACGCCAGCTTCAACCAGACCTTTGGCACATGGAGGTGTACGACCATAATGCGCACAGGGTTCTAAAGTCACATAAGCGGTTGCACCATGGGCCTGCTCGCCGGCCTGACGCATTGCGAAGACTTCAGCATGTGGTTGACCCGCTTTGGGATGAAAACCTTCGCCCACTACTACACCATCTTTAACTATGACACAGCCAACGTTTGGATTCGGTTTGGTGGAATACTGGCCCTGACGTGCCAGTTCGATGGCACGGCGCATCCAGATTTGATCTTGAGTTATTTCAATCATGCTTATTCTTGTAATTCGCCGCGTTGCTGCATCTGTTCGATCTGACGACGAAAGGCTTCAACATCCTGAAAGTCCTGATACACCGAAGCAAAACGCACATAAGCCACATGATCGAGGGCAAATAGAGACTGCATCACGATTTCACCAATAGTGCGTGACTTGACATCACGTTCACCCAGACGGCGAATTTGAAGCTGAATATCACTGAGCACCGTTTCAATCTGTTCTTGTGTCACTGGACGTTTCTGTAAGGCATGCATCAGTGAGCGGCGTAATTTAGCTTCATCAAAGGGTTCATTCTTGCCATCGGATTTGATGACCCGCGGCATCACCACTTCATAACTTTCAAAGGTGGTAAAGCGTTCATTACAACTGACACATTCACGACGACGGCGAATCTGGCAACCTTCAGCGGCCAGGCGTGAATCGATCACTTTACTGTCTGGTGTATTGCAAAATGGGCAATGCATAGCGGTTTAATTGAACAAATCCTGATGATTAGCGAGTGTAGCAAAAATTCTGAACTTTGTAGAGTGTTACGCAATATATAGAAAAAAAACAGCCCTGACGGGCTGTTTCACACAATATATTGATTATTGTTTTAGTAGATTATTCGACACGTTCGCCGTGTTGGCTCAAGTCCAGACCCATGCGCTCATCATCAGAAGAAACACGGATACCAATGATCAGATCGATCACTTTCAGGATAATAAAGGTCAAGATTGCAGAGTAAGCGATTGTTGCCAGTACCCCTTCAATTTGTACCCATAATTGATGCATTACATTGGTTGGTGCACCGTCGCCCATGATAAATTCGCTGGCAAAGAATGCAGTCAGAATCGCACCGACAATACCACCTACACCATGCAGACCAAAAGCATCTAGAGAGTCATCAGCCTTAAGCATACGTTTCAGTGCAGTAATACCCCAGAAACATACTACACCACCGATGAGACCCATCGCTAAAGCACCACCTACAGTCACGAAACCAGCTGCTGGAGTAATCACCACTAGACCTGCAACCGCACCCGATGCACCACCTAATACAGATGCTTTACCACGTGCAATTTTTTCAGTAATTAACCAAGAGATCGTTGCTGCTGCTGCTGCCACTTGTGTAACCACGAGTGCATAACCTGCTGAACCGTTTGCACCCAATGCTGAACCACCGTTGAAACCAAACCAGCCCACCCATAGTAAGCTTGCACCGACTACAGTAAGCGTCAGATTGTGTGGTGCCATAGATTCGCGTCCTAGCCCCATACGCGAACCCAGCATGTAGGCTGCAACCAGACCTGCAACACCTGAGTTAATGTGTACGACTGTACCACCAGCGAAGTCCAGTGCACCGTCACTGCCTAACCAGCCGCCGCCCCATACCCAGTGAGTAATTGGCGCATAAACCAGAATCACCCAAAGTGTGATGAATGCGATGAAAGCACCAAATTTCATACGTTCAGCAATAGAACCGCTAATGATGGCAACCGTAATAATCGCAAAAGTCATTTGGAAAATGACAAACAGGATTTCAGGAATGGTGCCTGACAGCGCTTCAGTCGTAATACCGGACAGCATAAATTTATCCAGGCTACCGATAAAGGCATTACCTTCACCAAATGCCAGGGTATAACCAATCACGACCCAGACAATACTGACTACTGCGGCTGCTACAAAGCTATGTGCCATAGTACTCAGTACGTTTTTCTTACGTACCATACCACCATAGAACAGGGCTAAACCTGGAATGGTCATGAGTAAAACTAGGGCTGTTGACGTTAAAATCCAGGCAGAGTCACCTGTATCCAGTGTGGCTTCTTCTTCTGCAGCTGCCGCTTCTTCAACCGGTGCTGTTTCTACTGCTTCCACAGCAGTAACTTCTGTAGTATCTGGAGTTGCAGTTGCATCAACTAAAGCAACTTCCTCGGTAGGAACGGCTGCTGATGCGGCTTCTTCAGCCCAGGCAACAGAACCGCCCAAAAGTGCGCTGGACAGACCCAACGCGAGTAGTATTTTTTTCATTCGTATCCCCCAACCAAGTTTTTGTGAGTTATTCGCTACTCAGCAAACTTTGTGCCAAATTAAACAGCGTCTGCACCTGTTTCACCTGTACGAATACGGATGACCTGTTCCAGATTTGTTACGAAAATTTTTCCGTCACCAATTTTGCCTGTGCTTGCTACACGCGTAATTGACTCGATTACCGCGTCAACCATTTCGTCGCTGATCGCGATTTCAATTTTGACTTTTGGTAAGAAATCAACAACGTATTCAGCGCCACGATAAAGTTCAGTATGGCCTTTCTGACGACCGAAGCCTTTGACTTCAGTCACAGTGATGCCTTGAACGCCAATTTCAGACAATGCTTCACGCACATCGTCTAATTTGAAAGGTTTTACAATTGCAGTTACGAGCTTCATGTTTGTTTTCCTTCGGCTTATTTCACCAGTAAGGTTTTATGTTCAAATTTCATGCCAAGATTTCTAAGGTCGGGGGAAATTAGAAAGCTCGACATGCGGTTTCCCTGAATATTATTTTATACTCATAAATCTTTTGAATCTTCAAATTTTAGTCATTTTTATGTGGTCTTTTATGATAATAATTATCGATTAATCCCATATTTTGTCTGAAATACTATAGTCTTGATTCTTGCGGTGTTAAACTGTGCGCTTATTTCCATCTCTATGGACCACACAATGATTGAAACTTTATTACAAGCAATCTTGCAGCAAATCGAAGAACCAAAAAAAGATCTGGAACATAATCTTCGGGCTTTATTAAACGAAGCAGTAAGTAAAATGGATCTGGTTTCAAAAGAGGAAATTGAACGTCAGCGTACAGCCTTAAATCAGGCCAATCAGCGTTTAAATGAGTTGCTCAAACAAGTCGAATCACTTGAAGAAAAGATATCGAACAAAAAATAAGCACCAGTGAAGTGCATAAAAGACAAATAATGAACAATAATAACGCACCAAAATGGAACAATAAATGTCTTTTGCTAAAATCCATACCCGGGGATTGCTGGGACTACATGCCCCTTTAATAGAAGTTGAAGTTCATGTTAGTCAGGGCATGCCCTCCTTAACTATTGTTGGACTGCCCGAAGCGGCGGTTCGGGAAAGTAAGGATCGGGTTCGTTCTGCTATTTTGAATAGTGGCTACCAGTTCCCGACCAAACGCTTAACTATTAACCTGGCTCCTGCTGACCTGCCCAAAGACGGTTCACGTTTAGATCTGCCAATTGCTTTAGGGATTCTGATGGCATCAGGGCAATTACCTGAAAACTGTACTGATGGAATGGAATTCATTGGTGAACTTGCTTTAGATGGTCAACTCAGCCCCATCACTGGTACGCTTAGTATTGCGATTGCCTGTCAACAATCGCAGCATGAACTGATTCTACCTAAAGAAAATGCTCAGGAAGCCTGTCAGTTACCTGATTTTCGGGTATTTGCCGCTGCTCATCTAAAAGAAGTTTGTGATCATTTAAATAGACTCACACCTTTAGCCCAGATGCAAGCCCGACCACAGGTGAATCACTCAGATTCTCGCTTTGATTTAGCCGATGTCAAAGGCCAGCTGCGCCCAAGACGGGCTTTGGAAATTGCTGCTGCAGGTGGACATTCTTTATTATTTAGAGGACCTCCTGGAACCGGTAAAACTTTACTGGCTTCGCGGCTAGCCAGTATCTTGCCGCCTCTCAATACTGAAGAAAATCTTGAAGTCGCCAGTATTTATTCTATTGCCAATAATAGTCATACTTTTGGACAGCGTCCTTTCCGCGCGCCACATCATACCGCGTCTGCAGTTGCCCTGGTCGGTGGAGGATCGCATCCTAAACCAGGTGAAATTACGCTGGCACATCTAGGTGTGTTATTTCTCGACGAACTGCCGGAATTTGACAGGAAAGTTCTTGAAGTATTGCGTCAACCTTTGGAATCCAAGGAAATTGTGATTTCGCGTGCCTCTCGACAAATTACTTTCCCAGCCAACTTTCAGCTGGTTGCAGCGATGAATCCCTGCCCTTGTGGTTATGCCTTTAATCAGGATATTCGCTGCCAGTGTTCTCCAGAAATGATCAAGCGTTATCAGAACCGGATTTCTGGGCCATTACTGGATCGGATTGACCTGCATATCGATGTGCCTCCTCTGCAAGCTCATGAATTACAATCTACACAGCCGGTAGAAGATTCTGCAACCGTTAGGGAGCGTGTGATAACTGCCTACGAACTGCAAATACAAAGACAGAACAAGCTGAATATGGCATTAACCCCAAAAGAATTAGAGCAATTTGCGCCACTAAATGCTCAGACCAGTAAAATGTTTGAACTTGCCCAACAAAAGTTAAATTTATCTGCCCGTGCTTATCATCGGGTATTACGAGTAGCACGAAGCATAGCTGATTTAGCTGAGAATTCAGAAATTCAGCCTCAGCATTTATCGGAAGCTTTATCTTATCGAGGTCAGCAAAGCTAAACGATTGGACAATAAAAATAAAAAAAGGCGACATTTGTCGCCTTTTTTCTATTAAATAATTAGAAGCTGTAACCTAGACCTAGGACAACTTTATTTTTTTGTTTTATATCATTACGGTCATAACCACCTAAAATATAGTTCATGCTTGCAGTCACGCCAGTATCAGCAAGTGCTTTACTCAAACCGATATCAAAGTGGCGGAAACTAAATGTATCAGCAGCTTCAATTGGTCCATTCTTATCATATAGATATAAACCAAGTGCTGTATCTAAACTAAAATCTTTAGGTAAAGCATAGCTATAAGATGCTTTTAGATAAGTATCACCTGCATTACCCCAATCAAGATCTTCAAGTAATGTTTGCGCAGTGATACCTAAATCTTTATAGGTCAAACCCAACATGGTTTCAAAACCGTTTGATCCAGAATTACCAATATCATAGTAATAATAGTACGTTAAACCTGCTGTATAACCCCAGTCATCATTGATTGAACCGCTATAGCCTGCATAGAAATCGTTTTCGAAAGCATTAGTGACTTCACCTGTTTCAACTTCTACTAATTCACCTGCTGCATTTTCAAAAAGATCTGTACCTGCAGAATATCTTAAAGTTGATCCCCACCATCCAGCATAAAAACCTGAAGCATGGTTATAATCTATACCACCATTAATTGTGGCATCTTTATTTTCAGGTGTATTTGTAATACCACGCAAGTTATAGCTCGATAACACACCGATATTGCCAGATACTGAGTGCGGAGATGCAGGCTCATCTGCAAAAGTAAAACTGGATGCTGAAGCTACTGCTGCAACTGCTAAAGCTTTTAAAGTGAATTTCATTGTTAGATTCCCCCAACCGTCCGCAGACGTTTTTAGTTGTGTTTTTAAACTCACCTTAGGCTGTGCAATAGCTATGCCAACCCATAAAAAGGAAAATCCAAATTAGCTACAAAAGTTTTTTTATTTATATAAATATTTGATTTTAATCATATATATTAAAAA
>NZ_DEZM01000053.1:0-10150 GCF_002364825.1 Acinetobacter sp. UBA3132
TTTAATGAAATTTTTAATTGTCTAGGTAAATAATTTTTATATTTTAAAATTTCTCCGCTTTAGATATTTAAAATAATTTCGATTTATATTTTATGAATCGAGATTATTTTTCAGTTATTTAATTAATTAATAAGATCTAAAATCCGTTTCTCTTTAAACCTAACAGTAAAAATACACCTGATATTAAAGTTTATTTTTTAAACAATTGTTAAAATAAATTTCCATCTTCAATTTTCAGTTCTCTTTTAAACAGGACTTGCATTCAACTATAAAACGCCCAATATTAGCGTCATGATATTAGCTGCTAAATGTTATGCCTGAATTACCAGAAGTTGAAACCACCAAAACCAGTCTCCTGCCTCTCCTTGATCAGCAAGTTCTATACGTGGAGGTGCGTCAGTCAAGCTTACGCTGGCCGATTCCTGAGGATATTGCTCGTCTGCAAGGACAGCGCCTGATTCAACTGACACGCCGTTCCAAATATATTCTGGCGCAATTTGAACAGGATAGGATGCTATGGCATTTAGGCATGTCAGGCAGTTTTCGCTTATGTGAGGCCAGTGAAGAATTGCGTAAGCATGATCATCTGATTATTCAGTTTGAAGATATCCAGCTGCGCTATCATGACCCACGCCGTTTCGGCTGCATCCTGTGGTTAGATGCACAGTCTCAAAGCAAGCTGATTGATACACTTGGGCCAGAGCCACTCAGTGATAGTTTTAATGCTGAATATCTATTTGAAAAATTAAAAAATAAAAATGTTGGCACCAAAGTTGCAATTATGGATAACCATGTTGTCGTGGGTGTAGGCAATATTTATGCAACCGAAAGCCTATTCAATATGGGCATTCATCCTGCACAACCTGCCTCTACCTTGAGTTTTGAGCAGATTGAAAAGCTGGTCATTGAAATTAAGCGCATTTTAAAACAGGCGATTGATCTGGGTGGCTCAACCTTACGCGACTATACCAATGCCATGGGAGAAAATGGCTATTTTCAGCAAACGCTGCTGGCTTATGGTCGTGCTGGGGAAATGTGTGTGAACTGTGAAACCACGCTGGAAAATATCAAATTAGGACAACGTGCATCTGTCTACTGTCCTGAATGCCAGCCGCTAAAGAAGGTAAAGCTTTCCAGTAAACGTGTAGCAGCTGTACGAGGTAAAAACTAATGAAGACTGCAATCGTCCGTCATATTCTGGTCAAAGATAAAGAAACTGCCGAACAGCTCAAGAAAAAGATTCTAGCAGGCGCAGATTTTGCCAAGATCGCTAAACAATATTCGACCTGTAATTCAGCTAAACGCGGTGGTGAACTGGGTGAAGTGAAAAAAGGTCAGCTGGTCCCAGTGATTGATAAACTGGTTTTTACTGCTGCAGAACGTGTTTTGCATGGACCAGTGAAAAGTCAGTTTGGTTTTCATTTGCTAGAAATTAAGTTCCGAATGGATTTTTAATTCCCCTAAATCCCTCTATAAGTAAAGGGGAACTTCTCCTCCCTTTAGGAAAGAGATTGGAAGGAATTAAATAAAAAACGGCGCCTTAAGCGCCGTTTTTAATCCAGGAAGCTTAAGCTTCAGGTCGTTTTTTTAACTCATCACGAATTTCACGTAATAATGCAACATCTTCCGGTGTTGCTGCTGGCTCTGGGTCTACCTCTTGTTTACGACGCAGTTTGTTCATTAGTTTTACTAACCAGAATACAACCCATGCCAATAACAGGAAGTTAATGAGAATGGTCAGGAAATTACCATAAGCAAGGACATTCAGCCCCGCTGCCTGTGCAGCAGCCAGGTTGCTTATATTGTTTGGATTATCTCCTAATACAACAAACCAGTTGGAATAGTCGACATCCCCACCTAGAATCCAGCTCACTAAAGGCATGATGACGTCTTTTACCATCGAGTCAATAATCTTACCGAAGGCGCCACCAATGATCACACCGACTGCGAGATCCATGACATTGCCCTTAACCGCAAATTCCTTAAATTCTTGAATAATACTCATAAAGTCACCTGTTTCTTATACAATTTTCAATTTTGCGATAGATTATACAGGAGTTATATATTTCTATTTAAGCCTAATTGATCAGGTTTATGTAATCTTGTCCAACCTTATCTAGATATATAAAAAAACCGCTGAACAATGTCAGCGGTTTTTTAAACTATTAGTAATCGAACTTATTTAGCACGGTTACGCTTACGTTCGTTTTCAGTCAGGTAACGCTTACGGATACGGATTGACTTTGGTGTTACTTCAACAAGCTCGTCATCTTCAATGAATTCAAGCGCTTGTTCTAGCGTGTATTCAATTGCAGGAACAAGTGTTAACGCATCATCAGTACCAGAGGCACGTACGTTGGTTAACTGTTTTGCTTTAGTTGGGTTAACAACCATGTCATCAGAACGTGAGTTAATACCCACGATCATGCCTTCATAAACTTCTAACTGTGGTTTAGCGAATAGACGACCACGGTCTTGCAGCGTAAACAATGCATAGCCCAAGCAAGTACCTTGAACCATAGAAATCAGTACACCGTTTTGACGTTTCGCAACAGTACCTTGTTTCATTGGACCATAATGCGAGAAGCTAGACGTCATGATACCCGTACCAGAAGTCATGGTCAGGAATTCTGAACGGAAACCGATCAAGCCACGTGAAGGTACAGTTGCTTCAATACGGATACGGCCTTTACCATCAACTTCCATATTGGTCATTTCGCCTTTACGGTGACCCATTTGCTCCATTACAGCGCCTTGGTGCTGCTCTTCAACGTCAAACGTTACGTTTTCATATGGCTCTTGTTTTTCACCATCAATTTCCTTGATGATGACTTGTGGACGAGACACGCCCATTTCGAAGCCTTCACGACGCATGTTTTCAATTAAAACTGAAAGGTGAAGCTCACCACGACCAGATACTTTAAAACGGTCTGGACTGTCAGTGTCTTCAACACGAAGTGCTACGTTGTGGATCAATTCGCGGTCAAGACGTTCACGGATATTACGTGAAGTTACAAATTTACCTTCTTTACCAGCAAACGGTGAGTTGTTGACCTGGAAGGTCATAGACACTGTAGGCTCGTCTACAGAAAGTGCTGGAAGTGCTTCAACTGCTTTCGGATCACAGATTGTGTCAGAAATGTTGAGTGCATCAATACCAGTGATACAAACGATGTCGCCTGCTTGAGCGGATTCAACATCAACACGCTCTAAACCATGGTAACCCATGATTTTCAAGATACGGCCGTTACGAGTGTTACCTTCTTTGTCGATCACAGTCACAGGCGTGTTTAATTTCACTGAACCGCGTTGGATACGACCAACACCGATTACACCTACGAAGCTGTTATAGTCAAGTGAAGACACTTGCATTTGGAATGGACCATCAACGTCAACTGCTGGTGGTTCAACAATGTCTACGATTGTTTGGAACAACGGCGTCATATCGTCAGCAAGTTCTTCAGGAGAAGGACCCGCTACACCACGAAGACCAGATGCATATACAACCGGGAAGTCTAACTGTTCGTCAGTACCGCCTAAGTTATCGAATAAATCGAATACTTGGTCAATTACCCAGTCAGGACGTGCGCTTGGCTTGTCGACTTTGTTAATAATGACAATTGGTTTTAAACCACGTGCGAACGCTTTTTGCGTTACGAAACGAGTTTGTGGCATTGGACCTTCTTGTGAGTCTACAAGAAGCAATACGCAGTCCACCATAGAAAGAACACGTTCAACTTCACCACCGAAGTCGGCGTGTCCCGGGGTGTCCACGATGTTAATGCGATATTCTGTGTTAGTACGTGCATCAGTCCATTTGATTGCAGTGTTTTTTGCAAGGATGGTAATACCACGTTCACTTTCAATAGCGCCAGAATCCATGACACGCTCGATCTCACCCGCGCGATCACCGAGAGCACCTGATTGTTGCAAAAGTTTGTCTACAAGAGTGGTTTTACCATGATCGACGTGCGCAATAATGGCGATGTTACGGAGAGTTTTAATATCTGACATGTAAATTCGATACGTATTAAATTTGAGGGCAAATTATACAGAAAAATACAAAGTTTTGACAGTGACAGTTTGTTGACTTCGTCAATTTTTTTTCCAATGCCTTTTGTAATGACGTGTAACTCGATTAGAATAGCGCCACCCAGCCTTAATTTGCATTGACACATGTCTGTTTTTAATCAATCTCCTCCTTCCAAAGATCAACTTGACCTCGTGTACGGCCTTGAAGATCGCCCTAAACCATTTATCGCATTTCTAGCAGCATTCCAGCATTTACTGGCCATTATTGTCCCAATTGTGACTCCTGGCCTGCTGATCTGTCTGGCACTAGGTGTCTCTAAAGAAGACACTAACATGATTTTATCCATGTCACTGGTAATTTCAGGGATCGCGACTTTTTTACAATCCAAAAAAGTTGGTCCATTTGGTGCAGGTTTGCTGATTGTTCAAGGCACCAGTTTTAACTTTATTGGTCCAATTATTGGTATTGGTTCGGCGATGGTTGCTGCCGGTACACCCGTAGAAGCTGTCATGGCTTCGATCTTTGGTGTGGTGATTGCAGGTTCATTTATTGAAATGGGCGTATCGCAAATCCTGCCATGGATTAAAAAGCTGATCACACCTTTAGTAACAGGGATTGTAGTTTTACTGATTGGTCTGACTTTAATTAAAGAAGGCCTAATCAGCATGGGTGGTGGCTATCAGGCCATGAATGACAAAACCTTTGCTAATGCTGACAACCTGATCATGTCATGTACAGTTCTAGCACTGATTATTTTACTGAATCGTGTGCGCATTACCTGGGTAAAAAGTTCGGCAATTCTGATCGCACTGGTTGTCGGTTATATTCTTGCTGGCTTTATGGGTCACCTGAACTTTGATGGCTTAAAAGATGCTCCACTGGTTCAGATCCCGACACCAATGCATTTTGGATTAAGCTTCTCTTGGAGCTTATTAATTCCAATGGCGTTTATTTATTTGGTGACTTCGCTAGAAGCGATTGGTGACATTACTGCAACATCTAAACTCTCTAACCAGCCAGTCGATGGCCCGACCTGGATGAAGCGTATTAAAGGTGGCGTGTTAGTGAATGGGGCGAACTCTTTACTTGCGGGTTTATTCAATACATTCCCAAGTTCTGTATTTGCACAAAATAACGGTGTGATTCAATTGACTGGTGTAGCGAGCCGTTATATCGGCATCTGGATTGCAGCACTTTTAGTCATTCTGGGTTTACTTCCAGCAGTGGCTGGCGTGATTCAGGCGGTTCCTCAAGCTGTTCTTGGTGGCGCAGTGATGGTGATGTTTGGTGCAGTCGCTGCCTCTGGTATTAACATTCTGTCTGGTATTCACCTGGACCGTCGTGCTCTACTGATCATTGCCATTTCTCTTGCATTAGGCTTGGGTGTGGCGCAGGTTCCACAGATTCTGGAACATCTTCCTGAATTATTCCGTAATATCTTTAGTTCTGGTGTTGCGACCGGCGGTATTGCGGCCTTGATTCTAAATATTGTACTTCCTGAAACAAAGAAGTAAGTTCATGTCCAGAAAACACTGTCTGAGTTGAACTTGGACAGTGTTTTTCTATTGGAGAGATTCCTATGGATGCTAAAAGCGAAGTTTTATTAAGACAATATGATTATTTGTCGGGTCGTGTACTGCTGATTAATCCTCCAACGGATCATCTGCTGGCTGAATTTGATCAATCCATTCAGGCTGCAGTGTGGACATGGAATTATAATGACTACCTGTATTTTCAGGCCCAGAAAGCCAATGTACATTTTGGTGCAGAATTTCCTGAAGGTGAATTTGATCAAGCTGTAATCTTTGTTCCAAAATCCAGAGAATTACTTAATTACCTGATTCACAATGTAGCGGTTTACCTAAAACAAGGCAGCCAAGTATTTTTGATAGGTGAGAAAAAAGGTGGCGTGGAACGCGCGGCAAAACAGCTGCAACCTTATGGTAAAAGCCTCAAACTTGATAGCGCACGACATTGCCAATTATGGCAATTGACACTAGACTGCAACGTCGAGAAAAGAGCATTAGCTGACTGGGCACAAACCTATAGCGTCTCTACTCCCAAAGGCGATTTACAGATTTGTGCACTCCCTGGTGTATTTAGCCAGAATCATCTGGATGTCGGTACAGCAGTTTTCCTGCCCTACCTGTCTGAAGTGACTTCAGGTAAAATTGCCGACTTTGGCTGTGGTGCCGGCGTCATTAGTGCCTATCTTGCCAAGCTCAATCCGAACAATCGTATCTTTGCCTTAGATGTAGATGCTTTTGCATTAGTCTCTACTAAAATGACTTTTGAGAAAAATCAGCTTGAGCCTGAGCAACTTGAAATTAAGGCAGTGAGCGGGATTGAAGATGCACCATTATTTTTGCACGCCATCGTCAGTAATCCACCCTTCCATCAAGGCATTCAGACCAACTATGATGCCAGTGAAAATCTGTGCAAGACTTCACGTTGTCATCTCAAGTCTGGTGGTGAATTATGGATTGTGGCGAACCGCTTCTTAAATTACCCGATTTTAATTGAGCAAAGTTTTGGCCAATGCACAGTCAAAACTGATCAACAAGGCTTCAAGGTGCTTTTCGCCAGCACTCAAAAAAATGTTAAGGAATCATGATGAGCGAAACTCAAAACAGCACACAGCTGCAGCGTAAGCTAAGTGCTCGTCATCTAAATATGATCGCCATCGGTGGATCAATTGGTACAGGTTTGTTCCTGGCTTCAGGTGCAACCATTGCCAATGCCGGACCAGGTGGTGCATTACTTGCGTATGCGCTCATTGGTGTCATGATTTACTTCCTGATGACCAGCTTGGGGGAGCTTGCAACCCATAATCCGACTTCAGGTGCTTTCTTTACCTACGGTACTAAATATGTCGAAGGTGGTTTTGGTTTCGCTTTAGGCTGGAACTACTGGTACAACTGGGCAATCACCGTAGCCTTTGAGCTGGTCGCAGTCCAGTTCATCATGAAATTCTGGTTTCCGGATATTCCTGGTTTTTACTGGAGCGCCCTGTTCCTGGCGGTGGTCTTCGGGATTAATGCACTGACGGTAAAAGGCTTTGGTGAATCTGAGTTTTTCTTCTCCTTAATCAAAGTACTGGCAATTATTGCGTTTATCATCATTGGTATCTTCATGATTGCAAAAATCATGTTAACTCCTGAGGTTGCTACATTTACCAACTGGACCAAAGGTGAAGCACCATTTGTGGGTGGTTTATCTGCCCTGATCGGGGTGGCGATGATTGCCGGATTCTCCTTCCAGGGGACTGAAATGGTCGGTGTTGCTGCCGGTGAATCTAAAGATCCGCAGAAAACCATTCCAGTAGCAATCAAGCAAATTTTCTGGCGTATCCTGTTATTCTATATTGTGTGTATCTTCATTATCGGCACCCTGATTGCCTATGATGACCCACGTCTTTTACAGGCAGCGTCTAGTGAAGATATTGCGCTTTCGCCTTTCACTTTGCTGTATGAGCAAGCCGGTTTCGCTTTTGCTGCCAGTGTGATGAATGCCGTAATTCTGACTGCGATTCTGTCTGCAGGTAATTCGGGCATGTACTCCTCTACCCGTATGCTGTTTGATATGGCACGTAAAGGCAGTGCACCAAAATTGTTTGGTCGTCTGGATGCGCGCGGTGTTCCAATGAATGCACTATATGCCACCACTGCAATCGCAGCATTATGTTTTCTGACAACATTTATTGGTGAACAGGAAGTATTTAACTGGCTACTCAATATGTCTGGTATGTGTGGATTTATTGTATGGTTGGGTATTGCAATATCTCATTATCGCTTCCGTAAAGGATATCTGGCTCAAGGTTATAAACTTGAGGATCTGGCTTATCGCGCCAAGTTCTTCCCATTTGCGCCATGGTTTGCTTTTGTGCTGTGTGCGATTGTGGTCCTGGGGCAAAACTATCAGGCAGTACTAAATGGTGAATGGCTTGCAGTACTTTCTACTTACATTGGTATTTTCTTATTCTTAGCGATCTGGTTAGGTTATAAGTGGAAACACAATACCAAACTCATTTCTTATAAAGAGATGGATGTTCAGCCGATGAAAATAGATCATGAATAATTTTTGATCTGAAAAAGCAGCCATTCAGGCTGCTTTTTTATTGTATTAACTGTGGCGCATAACAAAATTTCGATCATCAATAATGATAGTTTGCTGACAAATTCCCTCTACCCGACGCTGCTGTTCAAACACCTCTTTCCGCATGGACTCAAAACTGTCAAAGAAGCTGATTTCACTTTTATTGATTTCGTACACCAAAGAATGATTCCCTACGCCCTCCAGGGTGTCATAGAACACAATCACAAAACGACCAGCTTCTACATTTTCCTGAATGTCTGCGTAAGACAAGGGCTGTTCTATAACCGGGATTTGTAAACGAGATGCTTGTTGATAGAAATCAATTTCAATTGGCTGTTTATCTGGGTCATGTTCAGTATAAAAATTAACATCCAAACCCAGTGTTTTTAAAGCAACTGCAAGCGCAATACTGGAGGTTCCCATTTCAGGATCATGGCGTGTGAGCTGTACCAGATCCGGAATATGCAGATCTATACCATAGTGATGAAAAATCATCCAGATCGCATAGAGGCCACTATTGGCCTCCAGATTTTGTAAATCTTCAGGAAGTTCCACACTCATGCTCAGACTCAAAAACAGGTTTAGGGCTATGCAGTGTAGTCAAATCAGGGCAATAAAAAAAGCGACTCATAAGAGAGTCGCTTTTTTTAATCAGTGTTCAATAATGAATTATTGAGCAGCTGGTTGTTCAGCTAGTACAGTACGGCTACCAGAAATAGTCGCGAATACACGACGGTTCATAGCACGACCTTCTTTAGTGTTGTTGTCAGCAATCGGTTGATCCCAAGCGAAACCTTGAGTAGACAAACGAGAAGCATCAACGTTGTATTCGTTAACTAGTGAAGATTTCACAGAGTTAGCACGAGCAAGAGATAAACGTTCGTTCAGTGCACGTGGACCAGTGTTGTCAGTGTGACCTTCGATACGAGCAGTTGCGTTTGGATATTCAACCAATTTTTCAGCAACTTTCGCGATTTCTGGTTTGTACTGATCTTTGATGTTAGATTTGTTTGTATCAAAGAATACACGAAGTTCCATGTTCAGGTCTTCAGTCAACTCTTGTGGAGCTGGAGCAACTGGAGCAACTGGTTCAACTGGAGCAACTTCTACGACTGGCGCAGCAGGTTTCAAGTGGCCACCAAGAACTACGTTTAAACCAGCAAGCGCTGTGTAGTTCCAGAAATCTTCGTCGATGTTATAAGTTGCACGAGCTTCTGTACGTAGAGACAGAGCATCGTTTAAACGCCAGAAAGCACCTAGACCAGCATTACCTAAAGTACCTTCGTCATCTTTAAGACGCGCATCACCATCTAAATCATATTCATACTTGTAGTGACCAGCACCTAAAAGTACGTATGGTTTGATTTTGCTGTCATAGTTTTTAGTGATCAGATCAGAAGTAACGTAGAAGTTACCATTGATTTGAGTTTGCTTATACTCACCGTAAGAAGCTTCGCTGTCTTCGATATCACCTTTCACTTGGTTATATTCAGCTTCAAAGCCTAACCATGGAGTCAGTTCAACACCAAGCGCAGCACCTACGAATAGGTCGTCTTGAAGCTCAGGAGTTTCACCATATAGATGATCTTCATAGCTGTTGTTGTGTTTAGTATCTTGCCAAGTGTAACCAACCAGTAGTGGAGTAATAGTTACGCCTGCGTTTGCAGCAGCTAAAGGAGCAGCTACAAGCATTGCTAAAGCAATACGACTCATTTTCATGGATTTATCCTCCAGAGATAACAAATTGTTGTTCAAGCTCAAGCCTAAATTGGCTTTCCTGAGATAGGCTTCTTTTACCCCAGTTTTATTTTTAAGCTATTCACAGGGAATCATACAAACACTGAATAAATTTTCCAAGTGCTTGATTAATCTAATCAAGTAAATTATTGACAAAATTACTTACAATTTCCGTTGTAATTCGGTAAATTTTTACTCAATTTTTTATTGTGAATACCTTATTGTCTCTTACCTAATTTTAACAGCTTTCTCCTATTTCAAGTACAAAAATACTAGGTAAATAAA
>NZ_DEZM01000053.1:10291-18538 GCF_002364825.1 Acinetobacter sp. UBA3132
AGCATTAAAAAACGCCTAATTAATAGCATGTTTCAAATAAAAATAATATATAAATAGGTTAAACCATGTATATAAAAAGAAATAATGCGTTCACAATTGTGGAGCTTATTGTTGTTATTTCCATTCTTGCAATACTTACAACCCTAGCAGTTCCTTTGTTTCAAGAATATCAGTCAAAACAAGAAGCTAACAGTATTTATCAGAAGATTACAGCAGTGAATCGCTATGCACGCAGTCAATCGGCAGTATTACGGCAGAATATTGTGATTTGTCCCACATTAAATCTATCGACCTGTCAAACGAATCAGTGGAGCAATGCCTGGCTGGTATTTGTCGATCAAAATAAAAATAGACAGGTTGATGCCGGCGAAACCGTACTGCATGTTGATCATCTAAGACTTAAATATGGACAGCTGGATTGGAGAGGTGCTTTAAGTATCCCAAGTGTCAACTATCAGGCTCAAACCAATTTACCTATTGGCTCCAATGGCAGCTTTTACTACTGTTCTTTTCAGCATTCCTATTATTACAAAATTGTACTTAGCAAAATGGGGCATCTGCGTAAAGAGAATCTGAGCACATGCTGAGAAAACTGTCCGGTTTATGATTCAATTTTTTTGAGGCTTTAATCTTGCAGTTTTTTCAATATACTGCTTAGGTCGAGAATAAAAGACTAAAACTCATATGGAGATACAACAATGACTGACATCGTAATTGTCAATGGTGCACGTACAGCCATGGGTGGCTTCCAAGGCAGCTTATCAGGTGTGACTGCGCCTGAACTAGGTGCTGTCACGATCAAAGAAGCCATTGCACGTGCAGGTTTACAACCAACAGACATCGAAGAAGTCATTATGGGTTGTGTTCTTCCTGCCGGTTTAAAACAGGGTCCTGCCCGTCAGGCAATGCGTAAGGCTGGTCTTCCAGACAGCACAGGTGCTGTAACTATTAATAAGCTTTGTGGTTCAGGCATGAAAGCAGTGATGCAAGCTGCTGACATGATCAAGGCCGGTTCTGCAACTTATGTAGTTGCTGGTGGCATGGAATCCATGACCAATGCGCCTTATGTATTACCCAAAGCACGTGGCGGCTTCCGTATGGGCCATGGTGAAATTAAAGACCATATGTTCCTGGACGGTTTAGAAGATGCAGAAACTGGTCGCCTAATGGGTTCTTTTGCCCAAGATATGGCAAATACCAAAGGTTATACGCGTGAACAGATGGATGATTTCGCTATCCGTTCATTAAAACGTGCACAAACTGCGGTCAATGAAGGCTACTTTGCAGATGAAATTGTGCCAGTCACTGTTTCCACCCGTAAAGGTGATGTAGTGGTTGATAAAGACGAACAGCCATTCAATGCCAATATTGATAAAATCCCAACATTACGTCCTGCTTTTGCTAAAGATGGTACCATTACTGCAGCAAATGCCAGCTCTATTTCTGATGGTGCCTCTGCATTGGTTTTAACTTCTGCTGACAATGCAGCAGCTCAAGATTTAAACCCATTAGCAAAAATTGTTGCCTATGCGTCAAACTCTCAGCATCCATCCGAGTTTACAATTGCTCCAGTTGGTGCTATTCAGAAAGTACTGGATAAAGCAGGCTGGACAGCAGAAGAAGTAGATCTTTGGGAGATCAATGAAGCTTTTGCCATGGTCACCATGTGTCCAATGGATGAGTTCAAGCTTGATCCTGAAAAAGTCAATATTAATGGTGGTGCTTGTGCACTAGGTCACCCAGTGGGTTCTACAGGTTCTCGTATTATCCTGACTTTGATCCATGCTTTAAAGCGCACTGGCGGCAAGAAAGGTGTTGCAGCTCTATGTATCGGTGGTGGTGAAGCAACTGCAGTCGCGATTGAGCTAATCTAATTTTCAAAAAGTCAAACGACTGAAGAGGGCTTTTAAAGCCCTCTTTTTTTATTAATCCAAAATCTGGCCTTAATGATGTCTACTAAAGCATTACTCGAACAATCATTTAAAACCGGGTCTTAAACTAAAAATTATTTTTGTCTTGATTATCCTATCAATAGAAGAATTCCCTTACTTACATTTTCATAAAGCTTCTTTATCAATCAGACACGTTGCAAAGAGTAAATTAGAGAGAATCAAAACAAGAAAAAAGGAAACCTCCATGCGATTTAATCACTATCTCAACTTCCAGGGTGAAACTGAAGCCGCTTTTACTTTTTATCGTTCAGTGTTTGGTGGTGAATTTTCTAATTTGAGCCGTTATGGTGATATGCCCGGACAGGAAGGCATTGACCTCTCCGATACGGATAGAAGCCAGATTTTGCATATTTCACTTCCTATCAATGAATATACTGAATTAATGGGATCAGATATTAATGAAAAGCTAGACAGCCCTAGCTCCCCTACTTTTACCAAAGGGACCAATCACTATATTGCAATTATTTTAAGTGCTAGTGAACAAGCCGAAGCTCAACGACTGTTTGAGGCTTTATCTGCCAAGGGTCAAATTGAAATGCCTTTGGAAAAAACTTTTTGGGGCGCACTTTATGGTGCCTGTACCGATCAGTTTGGTGTGCAGTGGATGATTAACTGTCTATTAGAAGAACGTATTCCAAATTTCTAGAAATAAAAAAGCCTCCATTTGGAGGCTTTTAACTGAAGACGGATTAAGCTCCAGTCTGATAGTTCGGTTTTGGCACAGCTGTGGATGCTTGGTACGGATTGCTAAAGTCATTTAAACCTGCTGCCGCTTCCTGAATATCTTTACCTTCTTTAATCACGAAAGTATCGAAACCCGAACGCTTCATATAGTTCAGTACGTCTTTAAATACATCACCTGTTGCACGCAGCTCGCCCTGAAAACCCTGGCGACGAAGAAGTGCTGCAAATGAATAACCACGGCCATCATTAAAACCGGCAAACTCGATAAAGATTGCATCCAACTGATCAAGTGGAAATTCATTGGTTTCAGGTGAAGCATCAACCGTTAAGTACAATGCTTTTTTACCAGAAATATTGGCAATCTGGTCTAACTGATCCACAGTCAGAACTACATCACCCTGTGGCAATACGCCATCTTCACCAATTGATTGGTAAGTGTTATCTGCAATTGTGCCATCTTTAGAGAGCACTTGTAGTGCGGTATTAAGCATATGCGCGCTCCTTGAATGGTTGAATGCCGACACGACGATAAGTATCGATAAACTCTTCACCGTCCTGACGCAAGTCAAGATAAGTATTCAGAATCTCTTCTACGATATCCGGCACCACTTCTGCAGCAAATGATGGCCCAAGAATGTCACCGATTGAAGCATCATGGTCTGCATTACCACCTAAAGTAATTTGGTAGAATTCAGCACCTTTTTTATCTACACCCAAAATACCGATATTACCGACGTGGTGATGGCCACAGGCATTCATACAACCTGAAATATTCAGGTCGATTTTGCCAAGGTTATAAATCGTATCCAGATCATCAAAACGACGTGAAATTGCTTCAGAAATCGGAATTGATTTCGCATTCGCCAATGAACAGAAGTCACCGCCCGGGCAGCAAATGATATCCGTCAAGAAACCAATGTGAGCGCGGGCCAGATTGTTTTGCTCAAGGATCGTCCACAATTCGAACAGGTCTTTTTGTGGGACATCAACAAGGGCAATATTTTGCTCATGAGTCGTGCGTAATTCACCGAAAGTGTACTTGTCTGCAAGATCTGCAATCAGGTTCATCTCTTCAGTGGTTACATCACCAGGAGCCACACCTGCACGTTTCAGTGAAATCGTAACGATACGATAGCCTTTCACCTTGTGCGCATTGGTATTGATATTGAACCATTGCTTGAATTTCGGATGCGCCGCGAACTGTTCAGAAAAATCTTCATCTGCATAATCTTGATAAGCAAATGGCGTGAAGTTCTCATCCATTTTTGCCAAGGTTTCAGCATCGATTTTCAATGTTTTAATGGTATGTGCAAATTCAGCTTCTACTTTCTCAGCAAATACTTCAGGTGTCAGTGCTTTTACCAAGATTTTGATACGCGCTTTATATTTATTGTCACGACGACCATGCAAGTTGTATACACGAAGTACTGCTTCTAGATAAGCAATCAGGTCTTCACGTGGCAGGAAGTCACGGATAAAGCTACCGATAATCGGCGTACGACCTAAGCCACCACCGACTTTAATCTTGTAACCAATTTCGCCAGCTTCATTTTTTACGATATATACACCGATATCGTGGAATGAAGTTGCTGCACGGTCAATCTCTTCCAGCGCAGATACCGCGATCTTGAACTTACGTGGCAAGAAAGCAAATTCCGGGTGGAAAGTTGACCATTGACGGATCAATTCACAGGTCGGACGTGGATCTGCAATTTCACCTGCCACCACACCTGCATACTGGTCAGTGGTAGTATTACGGATACAGTTCCCTGAAGTCTGGATCGCATGCATTTGCACAGTTGCCAGTTCAGCGAGCATATCAGGCACGTTTTCTAGTGCAGGCCAGTTAAACTGGATATTCTGACGAGTTGAAACGTGTGCATAGCCACGATCATACTCTTTCGCCAGATCAGCCACTTTACGAAGTTGTTTAGAATTCATCAGGCCATAAGGCACCGCAATACGCAACATTGGCGCATAACGTTGTACATAAAGACCATTTTGAAGGCGGAGCGGACGGTATTCATCTTCCGTCAATTTGCCCGCTAAGTAACGTTCCGTTTGGTCACGGAACTGTGCAACACGTTCATTAATCAGTTGCTGATCGAAATCAGTATATAAATACATGGCGTACAGCTAGTAGTTTCTATTATATCGTCGGCAAGGATAACGAGATTGAATCTATCAATAAAATGCTTTTTATACATATTTCATAGCGATTTTATTGATAAGCCTACCAGAAATTCAGTGATTTAAAGGATTTGTCGAGCAAAACTCCTTTTCAACGAATAATGATTTATTTTTTAAATCTTTAGCATTTATTTTCATATAAAAGCAGCTCACCTCTACTGATCAATAAATAATCATTAAAAGACCCAAAAACTTACCACTGTTCAGATTCACCTAGTGCCTGTCCCATAAAATCATAGCGTGAGCTAGAACGGGAAAATTTGATTGGACAGGCCAGCTGTGGCTCAGTCTCCTGTTCCCCTGCTTTGACTGGAACATGCACCACCCAGCCCCGCTCTTGTGCCAGTTGTGAAGTTAAGGCTTCATCCAGGTGTAATACCGGCTCCACACACACATCTAAAGTAGCAAATATAGTCTGCCACTCATTCAGAGTTTTACTGCGAATTTTCTCTTGAATTGCTGCTTTCACTTCTTTCTGGTCTTGAGCATCTAAGGATGAACCTTTTTCTAACAGAACTGGTAACTGCAATGCCTGGGCTAAACCCTGCATAAATTGTGGCTCTAAACTGCCAATAGAAAGATAACGTCCATCTTGAGTTTGGTGATAATCATAAAAAGTGCCGCCATTGAGATGCCCCGATTCCGGTTGGGCATCCACACCTGCTGCCAGACTGGCGGCGGCTGCCATATTATTTAAGGTCACCGCACAATCGGTCATGGAAATATCAATATACTGTCCCATTCCGCTACGCTGGCGCTCAATCACCGCTGCTAGGACAGCGATAATCGCATGCATGGAACCGCCAGCAACATCAGCGACCTGAATACCTAAAGCCGGTGGACCACCCTGAACCCGACCGCTATGTCCGGCAATTCCGGATAAGGCCAAGTAATTAATGTCATGCCCGGCCTTATCTTTATAAGAACCAGTTTGCCCATAGCCAGTAATGGAACAATAAATAAGTCGCGGATTGATTTCAGCCAAGGTGGCGTAATCCAGTCCCAAACGTTGCATTACGCCGGGACGGAACTGTTCAACCACGATGTCATAGTCCGAAATCCTGGTTTTGATCTGTTCGATACAGTCACGATTTTTAAGATCCAGCGTGATAGATTGTTTGTTACGATTCAAATAATTGTGTGCAGTTGCCTGTCCATGTGCGTATGGTGGCACTAATCGCAACAGGTCAGGACGTGTTGGTGATTCAATATGCACAACCTCGGCACCGAGGTCTGCCAAGTACATGGTGGCAAAAGGACCAGGTAAAAGTGTAGAAAAATCGAGGACTTTCAATCCTTTTAATGCATAAGACATTAGTATAATTACTCTATTTATGATGGTTTTTTATGCATATTAGAAACATAAACACACAAAAACAATGTCATGTTCAGCCATTTACCTTGATCATTTCGGCAATTTAATATGTAACAAATGGCAAATCCGATTTTGTAAATTGCCATTGATTTATTATTTGTTGTCAATTAGGTCAAGCATTAGTGAACATCAAAGAGACTGAAGGATTAAACATGAGTCGCGATACGATCAGTATCCATTTCGTTAACGCTGCACTCTACGGCGTGAAGCGTCTCGGCATGGACGTCGATACGTTATTGTCTCATGTTGGTATTGAAGCTGAACTTCTGCATCAGCCTAAGGCCCGTATCTCGCCAGAACAATATACCCGTTTTATTAAAATGCTGTGGATGGTGACACAGGACGAGCATGTCGGCTTTGACAAACAGCCTCGCCGTCTGGGCACATTCGCAATCATGTGTCAGCTGATCATCCACGCTAAAACTTTAGGTGATGCGCTGGAACTTTCTTCCCAGTTCTACAAGCTGTTTGGCGATGACTGGGCGGTGACACTGGAACGTGACAAGCATGAAGCACGTTTAGTCCCTCAAATTCCGAAAGAGATGGACCCGGATCATTTCATCACTGAAAGCATGCTAATGATCTGGCATGGTCTAGCTTCGTGGTTGATTGAACGCCGCCTCCCATTAGAACGTGTACATTTCAGCTATCCACGTCCAAATCATGCGGATGAATATGATGCATTATTCTTCGCACCCGTGATGCAGTTTGATGCGCCGCGTACTGAAATTACTTTTGCAGCAGATTATCTCGATTTACCAATCCGTCAGAATGAAGAAACCTTGGAAGAGTTCCTGAAAGCTGCACCTGCTCAACTGTTGGTAAAATTCAAAAATACCAATTCTCTAACCTCCCGTATTCGTGATGTACTGAAGAGCCAGATCGGCGAAGAAATGCCGACGCTGAATGATGTCGCTTCCATGCTATATCTATCTCCACAAACTTTACGTCGTCGTCTGGCTGCGGAAGGCAAGAGTTATCAAGGCGTTAAAGATGCACTGCGTCGAGATGCTGCGATTCACCTCTTGTTAAATCCAGATTTAACCCTGGAAGATGTCGCGCAACAGGTCGGTTTTAGTGAAACCAGCACCTTCCATCGTGCTTTCAAAAAATGGACCGGTGTAACACCAGGTTTATATCGCCAATTACATGGTTACCATTAAGTCACATCTTCTTCATATTCAATATTAGCTCTTTTGCTAATCTCAGTTCATGCCCAAGCTCCAGACTTGGGCATTTTTTTGTCTGATCTTTTTTTGAATCATCGCCATTGACCAGATTGCTCAAATGACCTGGTTCGTTCTCGTCATTGCGCTTAGCTAAAGAATCATTACACTCAAAATGATTAGAACAAATTTTATTCATTCAAAAAAGGGAAATTGTATGAGCGAGGCCTATATCATCGATGCCATTCGCACACCACGTGGCAAGGGAAAAAAGGATGGATCCTTGTATGAAGTCAAACCGATCAGTTTACTCACTACCCTGCTCAATGAACTGAAAGAGCGTCATTCCTTAGATACCTCCAAGGTTGATGACATTGTCTTGGGCTGTGTCACCCCGATTGGTGACCAAGGTGCTGATATTGCCAAAACTGCAGCAATTGCAGCGGCTTGGGATAACGATGTGGCTGGTGTACAGATTAACCGTTTCTGCGCTTCTGGTCTGGAAGCAGTCAATATGGCCGCACAAAAAATCCGTTCAGGTTGGGAGGATTTAGTGGTTGCAGGTGGAGTCGAATCTATGTCCCGCGTACCGATGGGTTCGGATGGCGGCCCTTGGGCACTCGATCCTGAAACCAATATGGCTTGTGATTTTATTCCACAAGGCATTGGTGCTGACCTGATTGCGACCATTGATGATTATAGCCGTGATGATGTAGATAGCTTTGCAGAACAGTCCCAGAAAAAAGCGGCGACAGCTCAGGCCAGTGGTCATTTTGATAAATCGATTGTGCCAGTTAAAGATAAAGCTGGTGTGGTGATTCTGGATAAAGATGAGTTCATTAAACCGAATACGACCATTGAAACACTCAGCAAACTCAAC
>NZ_DEZM01000024.1:0-12671 GCF_002364825.1 Acinetobacter sp. UBA3132
AAAGACCCGTTTGCGCTGCGTCGTTCTGCGATTGGTATTCTGCGTCTAGTGACTGAAAACGAGCTTGATGTTTCAATTGAAGATTTGATCAAACTTGCTTTAGCTGCCTATGGCGATGTATTGAAAGATCATGACAAGACTTTGGCTGATGCGGTTGCATTCCTTGAAGGTCGTTACCGTGCGAAATACGAAGACCAAGGCGTTGCAGTTGATGTGATTCAAGCGGTTCAAGCCTTGTCACCAAAATCTCCGCTTGATTTTGACAAGCGTGTCAATGCAGTCAATCACTTCCGTGCATTACCTGAAGCTGCTGCTTTGGCTTCCGCCAACAAGCGTGTTGCAAACATTCTTGCAAAAGAAGCTGCACCTGAAGGTCAAGTTGTTGAAGCAAACCTGGTTGAAGATGCTGAAAAAGCATTATTCGCTGAACTTGCGAAAATTACACCAGTGGTTGAGCCGTTATTTGCTGCCAAAGACTATACTGCTGCGCTGTCTGCATTGGCTGCACTTCGTGCACCAGTCGATGCGTTCTTTGACGGTGTAATGGTCATGGCTGATGATGCTGCGCTTAAATCAAACCGTTTGTTGATGCTTGCACAGCTTCGTGACTTGTTTACGAAAGTGGCCGATATTTCGGTGTTACAGCACTAAGTTTCAATTGCTTGAAGTTTAAACAAAACCCCGCTATAAGTTAGTGGGGTTTTTTATTGATGACAAATAATGCAAGCAAATTATAAAACTTATGATTTTCAAAAGAGTCGTGATCGTATAGATGAAATTTTAAACTCTTCAGATAATAATTACGAAGAAAAAGAATCGATCCCAAATCGCGATACTTTAACTTTTAATAATGGGTACTATATCTGTTGCTCTGCCATATTTATTGACATGAGAGGTTCAAAGGAATTCTCGAAAAAACATACAAGACCTGTTACTGCAAAAATATATAGAAGCTATATCTCAGAGCTAGTTGCTGTTCTTAATAGTAATATAAGATTAAGAGAAATTTACATAGAAGGCGACTGTGTATGGGGGGTTTTCAATACCCCAAATAAGTCTGACGTAGATAGCATTCTCGATACAGCTGCCCAAGCTGCTTCACTTATCGATACATTAAATGTCAAACTCAGAAAGAAAAAGTATTCTGAAATAACAGTAGGAATAGCCTGCCATGATGCAGATGTTCTTATGATTAAAGCAGGTTACAGTGGTAGTGGTATTAACGAAGTAACTTGGATTGGAAAACTTGTAGGTGAAACTGCTGACCTATGCTCTAAAGCCAGTAGATGGAACTCAAAAAGGACTCTTTATAGCAAAAAATTTTATGATAGTTTGACCGATAAAGAAAGAAAAAGAATAGATTGGATAAATTGGAATTACACTTACGAATGCTATGAAGGAAATACTATTTATACTTCAATGAATAATTGGGTATTAGAAAATGGATAAATTTGAATTTCTACATTCGGCTATACAGGATACCCAACAAAATATTCGAGCGATTGATTTTAAAATTGGTGCATTATTAGCAGGCTTAATTGTCCCTTTTCCTCAAATAAGAGAAATTTTCAAATATTTAACAATTAATGAATTTTGGTGGCAGCATGCTTTAGCAGCAATAATTTTTGTAATGTGGCTAATAACCGTTCTTATTTTACTTTTAGCACTTTCAGCAATTGATAATCCTAGTAAACATATTTCAGATAATACAAATCAAAAAGGTCTATATTTTGGCGGTGGTTTATTTAACTTCAAATTATTAAATATTTTTTGGAGGACAAATAACTTTGCTACAAAATCTGTCCGAGACTACAAAAATGAAATTGAAGATACCTCTCTAGATATTTCAAAAGAATTAGCTTATGAACATTTAAAGTTAATCTATATTCGTGATCTAAAAATTTTCCGCTTACGCCATGCAATAGTATTAATTTTTGTGCTTATTATAGTGGGATCTATAAGCTTTCTATCTGCCCCAAATACGAAGAAAATTGATGTCGTAAATCAAGATATTCAACATCTTCAACCAAAACAATATTTAGATTATTTGTTATAGGCATTTCACTTTATATTTCCTATACTCAACCTAACAACACTCAACAAGAAAGAATCATATGAAATTTAAAGCTCTTATTTTGACTGGTCTTGCGGGTATTGCTCTTTCAGCGTGTACATCTCAACCGACTGTTTCACAACTTCAACTGGGCGTATTACAGGAAGTACAGAATCTTGAGGTTTATCCTGAAACGACGAACAACAGTGCAAAACTGACCAAATTCATGGACAAATGTGTGATCGAATTTAGAGGTCAGCTTGAAAGCAGCCGCGTAATCGAACAATGGTCTTTTAAAGGTTTGACCCTGATTGATGCTGGCTCAGCAACTTTCCAGCGCGACAACACCAGCACTGCACAGAAATTTGACCTGCACAGCGAAACCGCTCAAAAGAACTTCCTGGCACTACGTAACCACTTTGCCAAAGAAGCAATTGAACAGTGTGACTAAGCACCCTGCCCTGTATTTACATCAAATATGGGGCAGCTTTTCTTTCAAATAATCTTCCTATCAAATTTATTCTCTACCTATTCTTGAGATCAGCCAGCTTTACTCCCTTTTTCTCAGATCATTTAAGTGAATCGCACAAAATATTCATTGTTTTTACATTGCCTTCCATTACACTGAAAACAGAATCAAGACCGTTATCCCAATCTGCGAGGTCGATCCCTTATGACCCTGAAAAAAACGACGATGAAAAAAACCAAGATCCTCAGCACCGCATTATTAATGTGTGCGCCTATTTTTATCCAGACTGTTCAAGCCAGTGAAACGCAGCAAGATGCAAAACCGATTGTTCCTTATGGTGATAATCCCAATCTGCTGCATGTATTTGCTTATAAAACCCAACAAGGTGTAATCAATACCGCTGAAAAAGTGGGTGCAGCAGCAGAAAAAGGCATTGCCAAGATCAAGCCGGGTGTGGATCGTGCCTGGGACAATACCAAATCCACCGCAGCCACCACCATTGAAAAAGTAGACCAAGGCGCAACGCAAGTGGCTCAGCAAACCGGTCAGAAAATCCAGCAGACCAAAGATGTCTGGCGCGGTAATCAGCAACAGCAAGTCCCAATTGAGCAGCAGCCTTTAAGCCAATCTTCAACAGCAACGCAAAGTATCACACCGCAGTCACCATCCAGTTCAGGTGGTGCAACCAGTTATGCAGTGGATGATCTCTAAAAAATAGAACATTTAAAAAAGCCCGTTAAGGGCTTTTTTAATCTGAAGAGAATAATATCTGGATTAACTAAACCAGATCAGTTCACCTGGCGAATCGGCTGGCCCGCCTGAAAGGCTTTAACATTTTCCTTCATCTGATCCACGATGCGCTGGCGGGCATCCACACTGCCCCAGGCATTATGCGGTGTAACGATCAAATTCGGAATGCTTGGATCGAGTAGAATATTGCCCTCTTTCGGTGGCTCTACCGTAAGTACATCGGTGGCAGCACCCGCGATTTTGCCTGCACATAATGCCTGTGCTAGAGCCGCTTCATCAACAATACCGCCACGCGCACAGTTAATCAGGAAAGCACTTGATTTCATAGCTTCCAGCTCGGCATGGCTGATCAGGTTGCGGGTATCTTCAGTCAGTGGGCAATGCAAACTCAGGAAATCAGCCTGTGGCAATAACTCCGCGAATGGTACACGTGAGGCATCAGTTGGACGGTTCGGTAATGAACCTATTATCACCTTCATACCAAACGCTTCTGCCAGTTTCGCCACTGCCTTACCCAGTTCGCCATAACCCACAATGCCGAGAGTCTTACCAGACAGTTCTACAATCGGTGCATCCAGCAAACAGAATTGTGTCGCCTTTTGCCATTCGCCTTGTTGTAATTTTTGCTGATAAGGCAGGAAAGACGTCGCCAGATTCAGCATTAACATGAGGGTATGTTGGGCGACAGCGGAAGTGCCATAGGCTTGGCAGTTACACACGACAATATTGCGTGCTTTAGCTGCGGCCAGGTCAACATTATTGGTACCAGTCGCAGAGATTAAAATCAGTTTCAGTTGAGGGCATTGCTGAATGGTTTCGGCATTTACCATGACTTTATTGGTGATGATGACGTCGACATCTTGCACGCGTGGCAAAAGTTCAGCCACAGAAGTAGCAGGATATAAAATTAACTCGTCAAATACGCCATGCAGTACCTGAAAGTCGAGATCCTGTTGATCTAGAGAAGCATAATCCAAATATACGGCTTTCATGGCCTGACCCTCAATCCTGTTAGACAATTTATCCTGTCATTTAAAACAAGTCATACAGGGTTTTCAACCGTTTTTTAGACTTTATCCTGCCTTGTTTAATCGAGTGGTTTATCCAGATGGTTACGCACAGAATGACGAATTTTATAAACAATATAAACGGTCAGAATCATCAAAAATACGATAGTTGCACTCAGGAAAATAATGGTCGGGTGTACGCTGTCTTTGGCGAATGCCAGATTGGGCAGGCCCAAAGTTAGCATTAAAAATATGGTGGCGAACTGTGTAGATTGCATAAGATATACCCCCTTCTCACGAAAACGATCGCGTGCGGTGATGAAAAATCCATACCGCATAACTACATCTTATGCCAGCAAAACAATAAGTCAAGCCATTGTTTTTAAGTGATATTTCAAGTTAATTCGCTTCACTGCGTGTCACAAAGTGCGTATTTTTGTCACTGTCATCAACAAATGCCGCTGCACCGTATTCATCAGTTTTGAGACTTAATTCCTTATAACTGAACATATAGAAATCTGTATAACGTTTCATCAGAATTGGGTGCATTCCGACCGAAAGCGGTTCCTGTTCCTTGACCAGCTTCATCATATGACGGTCATTCATGACGACGAGATAACGTTCGTCATTCAAGCTGATGGTCAACAAGCCGTTGCCGCGCGCATAAATTGGAATCAGGAATTTATGGTTCAGCGCAATCGCCTGATCAGCATAGCTTTCAATCTTGTTACTGATGACATTGAACACCAGACCATGCCCATAGATATCCAGCAGGATCTGACGGTTTTCCTGCGGCAGGTTGACCTGAATGCCGAGTTTCATCAGATCATGCTGATCCACCTGTTTATTGCTGAGTAACTCACGCAAAATGGTCTGCTTCTGATTGGCATCAAAAAACTGTGAATCGAGTTGCAGGTCATTATTTTTCAGGATACGGCCCAAGGCCATCCGATGCCGTGGCAACAGGTTTTCAATCACCTTACGGTAATAAAACTTGCTGTTCTTTTTGACCCGGCGCATCTTCTGATAAAAATAGCTGGCATCAAATTCATGTAGCAGGAAATCATTCACCAGTTCGGAGCTTGCCAACACGGCAATGGCATCATGATTGGTAAAGGCCAGATGCAATACGTGATGTGGCGGCAGGACTTCTCTGAGCTTATGATAATGCGCACGGTCCTGTGCATAGTGCGGATCATAAATAATAATGTATTCACGATCCTCACTGACATCTGCCTTAGTAATGCGCATCTCGCCATTCAGTTCCGGCTGATAGAACATATTATAGCGGGCGTCTTTCACATCTTCCGGATCAATTGAGTATTGCGGCACCATGGCTACGGCACGCTGTACATCCAGAGCATTGGAATATTTAATCGCTGCATAACCGCCCATTGAACCGCCATAGGCAATACGCTGCTCAAATGGTGTAATCAGTTCAGCAATCGCGTCCAGCATGGCCTGCATAGACGCTTGTGGAAACCAGGATTTATCCTTGGGCATAATCCCGAGCACATTGAATTCAAACTTTTGCAGCGACTTCTCTGCATTGATGGTGGTTCCCTTGGCACGGGTAATCAGATCCCCAAAGGAGAAGATCAGTTCTGAAGATGAACCCGGCATAAAGATTGCGCGAATGTGCTCATCTTCAAAGACGATTTGTTTTTCCATAACTTTCCCATGCCTGTAAAACGAACGCTTCCATTACAAATTCAATGGCGCAAAACGATGCAAAAATGAATATGCTATTTTATAGCGAAGACCAAGATTAAAAAGCGCAAAATATGACACAATCATTACATCCTGCTGCACAACAAGGTTTTAGTAGCGCTGCTGAGCGCTATCAGCAGGTGCGCCCAAGTTATCCTGAAGCATTAGTGCCCTGGTTGCAACAGCAGCTTGGCTTACCCCATCATGCCCAATTACTTGATTTGGGTAGCGGTACCGGTAAATTCCTGCCCCAGCTGAAATTACTCAGTTCGCATATTCTGGCGGTTGATCCTGTCGCAGAGATGTTAACGCAACTCAAGCAGGTTCATCCAGATATTCCGACCTTGCAGGCGATGAGTGACGCCCTGCCGCTAGAAAATGCCTTGATGGATGCTGTATTTTGCGCACAGTCTTTTCACTGGTTCGCCAATTTCGACAGCCTTAAGGAAATTCATCGGATTCTGAAAGATCAGGGCTATCTGGTCCTGATCTGGAACCAGCGTGATGTTAATGTCGACTGGGTCAAAGCTCTGGCAGAATTTATTCTCCCCATGGAAGGCGATACGCCACGCTACCATAGTGGTCAGTGGCGCGATGTATTTCAGGATCAGCAGCTGTTTAGCCCGGTAGCAGAAACGACTTTGCAACAGCTTCATTCTGGAACTGTGGAACAGGTGGTGTCCAAACGTTTGCTCTCGACCAGCTTTATCGCCGCCCAGTCTGATGATGCACAGCAGCAACTCAAATCTCAGTTTGAACAAATCGTACGAGAACATACTGGCAAGCAGCCTGATGAACAGATTGACTTCCCCTATATTACCCATGTCTATGTCTTTCAAAAAATTCTAACGCTTTGATAAAACTTTAACAGGACAAAACAATGCCAAATATTCAGAATCTTAGCCGAATCACCTTGCTTACATCTACCCTGTTGCTGGTGGCGTGTAATCAGAAAGATGCGCCGAAACAGGAAGCGACTCCGCAAAATGAAGCAGCTGAAGAAGTGATGAAGGAACTGAAAACACAAGCGGTGAAAGATTTTCCGCAAACAGCGGATGATCAACATGATATTGCCGTACTGGATGACTTTGAGCAGCGCCTACAATCCTTAAATGAGGATATCGAAGCAGAAACTGAGCGTATGCGTAAGGAAGGCAATCTGACTGAAGAATTTATGCAGCAACGTCAGCTTGACCATATCCAGTCTGCACTGACTTTATTAAAAAGTCTGGAACTGAAAACTGAACAGGGCCGCTATATTCAGGGGCTAATCTATCAATACTGGGAACAACAGCAAAAACTGCTGGGCACAACCTCTTCAGATAAAGCGATCCAGCATGATGCCAAGGAAAATATAAAAGGTTTGGGACAGTATCTGCATGCTCAGGAACAGCTGGAACACTGGCGTAACCAGTATGCAGAAACTCAGGCTAAAGCCCAGTAAGACTGATCTGCTTTCTGTTAAGGACGTTCATGATATTGCGCTAAGGTATCGTGAATGTCCTCCCACTCAGCTTTAGAACCGACATAGAAATGGCAAGTCGGTTTCTGCTCAATCGTTGTATCCAGACTGCCAATATGCAGACGATAAACATCCGGCAGATCTGCTTTCACGCTATAAATCGGAGAACCACATTCACTACAGGAATTTCGGCTCACGCCAGTCGTGGTAGTGAATGACTTCAGCAGTTGCTGTCCTTGCAGCAGATAAAAACCCGCTTTGGCAATCGGACTATTGGTAGCAAAGGCAGTACCGGTAGCTTTACGGCAACGGCGGCAGTGACATTGAATAATATCACCCAGCGATCCACGAACTTCATACTGGATTCCACCGCAGAGACAGCTACCGGCATAATAATCTTGAGTCGATATATCAGCAAACCTCCTTGTGAATGATTTTCGCCCAATATAACCTAAAAAATTACTGACTGTGAATGTCTAAAATATCTTCGCTTCAAGCAGAACCAGACAGATAAGCCGCGACACCTTTACCCGCTGCACGACCGGTTGCCATACAGGCAGTCAACAGATAACCACCGGTGGGTGCATCCCAGTCCAGCATTTCTCCACATAGGAATACATAGGGATTGGATTTAAGTTGCAAATGTTCCGTCAGCACATCACGTTTTACACCACCAGCGCAGCTAATTGCCTCTTCAATTGGACGGAATCCCTGAAGAGGAACCATCAACTGTTTAATTTGCTGTGCCAGATGTTCAGCATCCTGCCAGATATTTTTAGGCACCAGCTCTCGCACCAGTGCAGCTTTAGCGCCTTCCAGTCCTGCCTTGCGCCAGACATTGCTTAAAGACTGCTTCTTGCTGGATTGCAGTTTATTCGCCAGTTGCGCTGCGCTTTGATCGGGAAACAGGTCAAGATACAGTTGCATGGGCTGACCACGTTTAACCTGTTCACGCAAACCACGCCCCTGTTTATAGATCAAGCCACTTTCAAGACCATAATGACTGACGACGATATCACCCATAGTCTTGTCACTGTCTTCCACCCAGGCTGCAACCCGTTTCAGTGGCTGACCAAAGATGGGCTGCATAAACCTGGACCATGGATACTCCACTCCGGCATTACTGGCCTGAAAAGGCTCAATTTCTTCTGTCTTTAGCCATGTTTGCCATTGACCATCACTGCCCAGCTTTGACCAGGATACCGCGCCACAGGCGAGGATAATCGCATCAAAGAGTTCTATTCGTAGCTCATCAGTTTTCAGATCCAATAGTTCCAATTGATTCTGTTTTAACTGGGTCACCTGATGGCGGTAATGAAACTGTACCCCCTGCTCGGCCAGACGTTTTAACCAGGCACGTAACAGTGGAGCGGCCTTCATTTCGGTTGGAAACACCCGTCCAGAAGAACCAATATAAGGTTCAATACCCAAATCTTGCATCCACTCTTGGATCCAGGCAGCATCCCAGCGTTTTACCCACGGCGCTAGCCATTCAGCCTGATCATACCGCTGGATAAACTGTTCCACCGGTTCAGCATGCGAGATATTCAGGCCGGTCTTGCCTGCCATCAGAAATTTGCGTGCAGCTGAAGGCTTCTGCTCATAGACATGTACGTCATAATGCTGCTGGCTCAGCACTTCTGCTGCCATCAGCCCTGCCGGGCCAGCACCAACAATCGCAATGCGTTTACTCATGGCTTATTCCACAGGCGCAACATTTTGCCCCTGCAGAGGCTGGAAATCATCAAAGCGGGTGGTATAACCCTCAGGTTTCGTAATAATCAGCTGCTGACACAGTTCACCACGTTCCAGATACTTGATCTCAAAATGGGTACGGGCCGAATCGGATGCAATGATCTGCTTGTCATAAGGCAGGTTCCATAGCTCTTTCATCTGCTGTTCAGCTTCATCGATATATTCCGGAATATTACTTGCCAACGTAATCGAACCACCTGTTTTCAGCCGTGATAGCAAAAATTCAAAGAACGGCATATTGGCCCAACGCTGTGCCGGGTTATGTGGCTCCGGGTTTGGATACAGGACAAAGAACTGCTCTACCTGGCCAGGATACAGTGCATGTACCACCCATGGCAGAGCATCAGCATGTACGGTTTTTAAATTTGGCTGGCCTTCCAATTCATGCTGCTTTTGCATGGCCAGAAATTTTTCACGGGTCCGTTCAATTGCAATCAGTTTGTGCTCTGGATGTGTCCGGGTAAATAACAAGGCATGCTTGCCCTTGCCTGCACCAATTTCGACACAAATCGGTTCAGGGCTGATGCTTTGAAAATCACGAGGGGCATGCATACGCTGCGCTTGAAATTGACGAATTGGCATAATCAGATCAAACTAATGAAAACCGCATAAGTCTAACAAGTGCGGCTATATTTGCCTAATTGAATCCAATTTTTTGTGGAGTATTGTCCATGCCAACGACCCTGAAATGCCCACGTTGTGGTGCACTGACTACGTGGGAAGACAATGCGTTTCGTCCCTTTTGTTCCGAACGCTGCAAGATGATTGATTTGGGTGCCTGGGCCAATGAAGACTATAAGCTGCCGACTCAAGATGCTCCGCAAGCTGATGGAGGCCGTGAAGAAGACCAGTTTTAAATGAGACTGACCAGAGGAAAGGAATTCGGATTGAATTCCTTTTTCATTTGGTGCTAGACTAGCCTAGAAACAATATATTATTGATTAATAAAATAAAATTTAAATAACTATTCTAATAAAATAACAAAAAAAGAGGACATGCCGATGTTTATCCTCCTGCTTAAAATTTTTATGCTGTTTTTGATCCTGCTATGCTGCACCAGTATTGGCCTTGGGCTCTGGAAACAGGACTATATCTTTATCTTGATTGGTATCCTGCTGGTTCTGGCCATCGTGATATTAAGACTGCAAATCCGGCAACTGCAACATGATCCTTTCGCTTGAAGTAAAAACCAAAATATTTGCACAGTCTGTTAAAAATTCTAGCTCAAAGAAGAATTACTTATAAGTTTTATTAAACTAAGGTCAGTATTTCTCTTGAATTTATTTTTGGTCAAATGTTAAACTGCGAAAACATTCTATATAGTTGATAATAAAATAATTTTTCAATTTAAATAAGTAGGAAAACATAAAAAATTATAAAGAATGTCAATGACTTATCTTTTTGGGGATTTATAAATGTTAGTAATTATACTCAAGACTGTCATGTTCTTGTTTGTTCTACTATGCTGTCTCAGTATTGGCACGGGTATCATGCGCCATGATTATTTTTTTATTAGCATTGGTATACTCATTGCACTGGCTTTTTGGATTATTAAACTTCAGGTACATAAACTACAAAATGACCCTTTCGCTTAATATGTAATCTGTATAACCCATTAACCCACTCAAATAAAAAAGGAATCTAGAATCGATTCCTTTTTCATTTTTTAGATAACTACTACGTTTACATTAAGCGCTTAACCTGCTTTACCTGCGACAAAAGGATTATGCTGCTTTTCAAAACCAATCGTGCTCATTGGACCATGCCCTGAGATAAACTGAGTTTCCTCAGGCAGGCTAAAGCATTCACGTTGAATTGAATCGAGTAATTGCTGATGATTGCCACGTGGGAAGTCAGTACGACCAATCGAACCCTTAAACAGCACATCCCCCGTCCACAGCAAACCATGATTGCGGTTATAAAACATGACATGACCTGGAGTATGACCGGGTGCAAAGCGGACTTCGAATTCTTCGTTCCCCAGTTTCAGTACTTCACCGCCTTTCAGCCATTCAGTCACTTCTACCTTTTCCGGAATCGGGAAGCCATAACGAGCAGAGACTTCCTGAATCATCTCCAGCCAGAACGCATCATCCTTATGTGGACCAATCACCGGCACATTCCAGGCTTTTTTCAAAGCACCCACCGCTCCAGCATGGTCTAAATGACCATGGGTCAGCCATAATGCTTTGACCGTCAGACCAAGCGCTTCGACTTCTGCTCTCAGTTTTTCCGGCTCACCTCCGGCATCAATCAAAACTGCTTCTTTGCTGTCTGTATCCCATAAAATGGAACAGTTTTGCTGAAAGGCAGTTACAGGAACAATTTTGACTTGGAGCATAGGCTTTAAAACCTCAAAAAATTAGTGAGCGAGAGTATGAGTCAATGCATCAAGATTAGCCTGTAGCAATGAATTGAGCAATTGCAAATGATCTTCGCGGCTATTCAATGCCGGAATATAGCTATAGCGTTCACCACCATTAGCCTTGAAGGTATCCGCATTTTCCATTGCCAGTTCTTCTAGGGTTTCCAGACAATCCGCCGAGAAAGCCGGACTCATGACCTGAATCGATTTCACACCCTGCTTGCCCCACTCTTCAATCAAGGCATCGGTATAAGGCTTAACCCATTCCTGCTTGCCAAAACGTGACTGGAAGCTAATCGCATACTGATCTTCAGATAACCCTAAAGCTTTAGCTACCAGTTTCCCGGTGATACGGCAACGGTCAGCATAGGGATCGCCTTTATCGGCATAAGGCTGTGGAATACCATGAAACGACATTAACAGCTTTTCTGGCTTGCCATGAATCGCCTGATAGTCACGCACACTCTGTGCCAATGCCTGAATAAACAGCGGATGCTGATAATAATCACGAATCAGTGATAAACCCGGAAGATTACGCTGAGTCAGTACCCATCTCGCGACTGCATCGTACAGCGGCGCAGTGGAAGTGGCTGAATACTGCGGGAATAAGGGCAACAGGATCACGTGATCCTGAGGTTGTGCGCTGATCTGGCTAAGAACAGTCTGAATGTTCGGATTGCCATAGGTCATGGCGGGCACCACATTCAGCTCGAATTGCGGATAACGCTGAGTCAGTTCTGCTCTGACTGCTTCAACCTGTTGCAGCAGGATTTCACGCATGGGTGAATCTTTAGCCCATACTTGTGCATAAGCCTGCGCAACCCGTTTAGGACGGAAAGGTAAAATAAACAGGCGCAAAATGATCTGCCAGACCGGTTTGGGGATTTCAATGACACGCTGATCGGACAGGAACTGCTGCAAAAAAGTTCGTACTGCGGGAACGGTAGGAGCATCAGGGGTACCGAGATTTGCCAGTATAATGGTGACTTTCGGTTTAGCAAACATTCAGATCATCCGTCTTGAGGGGTCAACCCCTGTACTTTAACAGTTTTCAATAAATTTATAATATGGATTAATATACTGACTTATATTGAAAAACC